>JADFHH010000147.1 GCA_022567275.1 Pseudomonadota bacterium
GCAACGCCCTTGTCGTGCAATGCCTTGACCTCCGTCATCTGCATTTTGTTCAATCCCGTTGCCTTTGACATGGCTTCTTTGACGATCTTGGCATCTTTCGGACAGTGTTTGGCAAGAGCCGGCGACGACATAGCCACGACCACCGCAGCCGCTACGAGAATGCTTTTCATGGATATACTCCTCTGGAAATAGCCCGCCAATCACGAGCGTCGAAGCTATTCTGCGAACAATTCGCGAGAGAGTCAATTAATACTCGAAATTCCCCGGATGACATCAAAATTCGTAGAAATTATATCACTGCCGCACCTCCCGCCCGGATGTTCCGGGCGCGCTTCGTGGTCGCCGGCGAAGGGGGATCGGCTCGGCTCGGCGCCGATGCCCCAAGTTGGGTCAAAACCTCCCGTCTTGAGCACCCTCGGTTTGGCTGCGTCTTCGCGCCATGCTAAGAGCAGACCGTTAGTCATCTCACTCGGGCCCCCATGAAAATCGCCACCTGGAACATCAACGGCGTCAAGGCCCGGATTGAGGGCGTGCTGGCGTGGCTGGAACGCACGGCGCCGGATGTTGCCTGCCTGCAGGAGATAAAAAGTGTCGATGAGGGTTTTCCTTCCGAGCGCTTCGAGGAGCTGGGCTATAATATCGCCGTTCACGGGCAGAAAAGTTTCAACGGCGTCGCCATCCTGTCGAAGCGGCCATTCGATGAAATTATCCGGCAACTTCCCGGCGACGAGGACGATGACCATGCGCGTTATCTCGAAGCGGTGATCCCGGCGGGCCGCGGCGTGGTGCGCATCGCCTCGCTTTATCTGCCCAACGGCAATCCGGTCGAAACGGAAAAATATCCTTACAAGTTGCGCTGGATGGATCGTTTGCAAGCCCATGCGCGGGCGTTGCTGGCGCTCGAAGAACCCTTCGTTCTGGCCGGCGATTACAATGTCATCCCAAACGCGGACGATGTGCATGACCCGCAAGCGTGGGAGGGCGACGCCCTGTTCCGCCCCGAGACGCACGCGAAATTTCACGCGCTGCTCAATCTCGGCCTCACCGACGCTTACCGCGCCTGCCACCATGAAAGCCATCACTACACTTTTTGGGACTATCAACGCGGCTCGTGGCAAAAGGACCACGGCATCCGCATCGACCATCTGCTGCTGTCGCCGCAAGCCGCAGATGCGCTGCAACATTGCGAAATCGACCGCTTCACCCGGGGCTGGGAGAGGCCGTCGGACCATGTGCCGGTGTGGATTGAGTTGGCGCCGGGTGAACCGCTAACGCGTTACGGCTGCATCCAGCCCGATAGCGGTAAAGCCTTCCACGCCGCTGCTGCGGGGTAAAGCAGCCCCTGCCCTCGCCGCTGGATTTACACGCGCAGACGGCTGGCCGATGCGCCCTTGCCAGCGTGCGGCAAGTCGCTTTGCGCCCGCGCGCTCATGGGCATTTGCATGCGCCAGAGCACTGGTAAGCAAGCCCTCGATCCAGCGCGCCTGCGCCTCGTCTTTCGCATTCTGGCTGGCGAGGATGAGCAGCGCCAGTCCCTTGAGCGGCTGGCGGCGCACGCCTTTCGCGCCGCGCCACAACAGATCGCCGAGCAGCGCCTGGGCTTTGGCGTGTCGTTTTTTAGCGGCATTGGTCAGCCAGTTGACGGCGAGACGCCCGTTACGCGCGACCCCCTCGCCTTGCAGATACATCCGCGCCAGATTGAACTGCGCGTCCGCGTCGCCCAGATAACTCGCCGCATGGCGATACAGGCTGACGGCGCGGCGTTTGTCCGCCTTGATCGCGCTGCCCTGAATACCGCTGCGGTAATAGTCGCCAAGCGCCACGAAGGCGCGCGCGACGCGGCGCGCGCGCGGCTCGCGCGGATGTACGTCCGCGTAAGTGTCGACGATGTGGTGAAACAATCGAAACGCCTTCAACGGACTGCGCGGCACGCCCTCACCGGCGGCATGGATGCGGGCCAGCTTGAACTGCGCATCCAGCTCGCCGCGTTCAGCGGCTTGCGTTAGCGCGGACAGCGGGCTGATCGCCTTGCCGGGTTCGACAGCGGCGAGTTGCTGGCTGGAACTGCGCGGCGCGGAAGCAACCCGCTCCAGCGTGCCGGCCAGGCTCGCTTCACCCGCCAGTGAAACGCCTATCAACGCAATCACACTACCGGATAGCCACTTACACATTGGCGTAACACTCGGCCTCGGCTTTGCCGCCGGGATGGGTCACGGCGCCCGTACGGGCCGCCCCGACCTGGTCGGCATACTTCCACAACGCACCGCTTTTGTAAGGGTTGTCCGGCGCCTTCCATTGCTTGCGGCGCCGTTCAAGTTCTTCACCGCCAAGCGCGACGTCGAGCGTCCCTGCTTCAGCATCAATGGTGATCATATCGCCATCTTTCAAGAGACCGATGGGACCGCCAATAGCGGCTTCAGGGCCGACATGACCGATGCAGAAGCCCAGGGTCGCACCGGAGAAACGGCCATCGGTGATGAGCGCGATCTTGCCGCCCGTGCCCTGGCCGTAGAGCGCTGCCGTGGTGGACAGCATCTCGCGCATGCCCGGTCCGCCCTTAGGGCCCTCATAGCGGATGACCAGAACATCGCCTTCCTTGTAGGTGCGTTTGGCGACCGCCTCGAAGCAAGCTTCCTCATTGTCGAAGCAACGCGCCGGGCCGGTGAATTTCAGGCTTTCCATGCCCGCCACTTTGACGATCGCGCCATCGGGCGCGAGATTCCCCTTGAGACCCACCACGCCGCCGGTTGGCGTGATCGGCTTGTCGGCGCGGTAGACCACGTCCTGGTGCTCGTTCCACTTCACGCTTGCCATATTCTCCGCCATGGTGCGGCCCGTCACGGTCATGCAGTCGCCATGGATGAAGCCGTTATCGAGCAGTGTCTTGATGAGAATCGGAATACCGCCCGCTTCGAACATATCTTTTGCGACATATTTTCCGGCCGGTTTCAAATCGGCGATATAGGGCGTTTTCCTGAAAATTTTGGCGACATCGAACAGATCGAATTCGATGCCGCATTCATGGGCGATGGCCGGCAGATGCAGGGCCGCATTGGTCGACCCGCCGGTCGCGGCAACCACCGTGGCGGCATTCTCGAGCGCGCGAAGGGTGACGATATCGCGCGGCCGGATTTCGCGGGCCAGCAGCTCCATCACCATTTCGCCCGACGCCATGCAGAACTGATCGCGCATTTCATAGGGTGCGGGAGCCCCGGCCGAATATGGCAGCGCAAGCCCGATGGCTTCCGAAACCGTGGCCATGGTGTTGGCTGTGAACTGCGCACCGCACGCGCCCGCGGAGGGACAGGCAACCCGCTCAAGTTCATCCAGATCCTCATCCGACATCTCGCCAACGGAGTGCAGGCCGACCGCCTCGAACACATCCTGTATGGTCACCTGATTGCCCTTGAAAGTGCCCGGCAGGATCGAGCCGCCATAAACGAATATCGATGGAACATTGAGCCGGCACATGGCCATCATCATGCCGGGAAGCGACTTGTCGCACCCGGCCAGGCCGACCAGCGCGTCGTAACAATGGCCGCGCATGGACAGCTCGATGGAATCGGCAATGACCTCGCGCGACGCCAGCGAGGACTTCATGCCCTGATGCCCCATGGCGATACCGTCGGTCACGGTGATGGTGCAGAATTCGCGCGGCGTGCCATTGGCATGAGCCACGCCTTTCTTGACGACTTGCGCCTGGCGCTGGAGCGAAATATTGCATGGCGCGGATTCATTCCAGCAGGTGGCGACACCTACGAGCGGCTGGTGAATCTCATGCGCGCTGAGGCCCATAGCATACAGGAATGCCCGGTGCGGCGCCCGTTCAGGACCCTCGGTGACATGCCGGCTCGGCAGTCTATTCTTGTCAAACGTCTTGGCGTCCATGGGCGGCCCCCTGACTCCTGTTAATTGTTCGTGTTTCTTGTCTTGCAAGCACTGTGCCGGAGGGATTTGGCGCAAACAGCGTCCCCCTGCGGAATTGACGCGGATATTCGAGTGCGTTTATGGCGCAAACGAGGCCATCTGTTGCGTTTGGACAACCATTTGGCAAAAAAATTGCAAATCGGGGGAGTGAGACGGCGTCCTAGCGCGCCGCCTCCAGCCGCTTGAGCGCATTATTCAGTTTGGCGTGAACCGCTTGCGCATCCGCCTTGCGCTGGCGCTGCTGTTCCACCACATGGGCCGGTGCGCGGGAGGTGAAATTCTCATTGGCGAGTTTTGCCTGGAGCTGGGTGATTTCCGCGTTCGCCTTGGCGATCTCGCGATTGAGCCGGCCGGTTTCGGCGGCGATATCTATCACCCCTTCAAGCGGCAGCGCGTAGGTTGCTTCATCGAGCACGAACTGAACCGAGCCTTTTGGCGTCGTATCGGCGGGAGATATATGCTTCAGCCGCGCCAGGGTCTCCAGCGCATCATTATTGGCGTCAAGACGCTCAAGCGTTGTCTGGTTCGCATCGCGCACCAAGAGCTGGATTTTCGCCGCCGCCGGCACGTTCATTTCCGCCCTTATCGATCTGATTTCGCTGACCACCCGGATCACCCAGTCAAATTCGGCCGCCGCGTCGGCATCCACCAGCCCCTTCGCCTCGGGCCATTCGGCCAGAATGAGCATGGTAGCGCGAGGCGCTCCGCGCCCGCCAAGCCGCGCCCACAGCTCTTCGGTGATAAACGGCATGAACGGGTGCAGCAGAATGAGCGTGCGGTCCAGCACCCAGGCGGCGGTGGCGCGGGTTTCGCCCCTGGCTTGGCTCTCATCGCCCTGCAGGGCCGGTTTGATGAGTTCCAGATACCAGTCGCAGAAAATATTCCACACGAAACGGTAGAGCGCCGCCGCCGCCTCATTGAAGCGATAGGCCTCGATGGCTTTTGTCACCGCATTGGCGGCCGTCTCGACCTCGCCGACGATCCATTTGTTGACGCCCTGTGTGAGGGAGGCGGGATCGAAGCCTTCCACGCGGACACATTGGTTCATTTCCAGAAAGCGCGCCGCGTTCCAGATTTTGGTGCCGAAATTGCGGTAGCCCTCGACGCGCGATTTCGCCAGCTTGATGTCGCGACCCTGGGCGGCCATGGCGGCGAGTGTGAAACGCAGGGCGTCGGCACCGAATTCATCCGCCATCTCAAGCGGATCCATGACGTTGCCCCTGGATTTCGACATTTTCGCGCCCTGCTCGTCGCGCACCAGGGCGTGGATATAGACCGTATGAAACGGCACTTCGTCCTTGAAATGCAGCCCCATCATCATCATCCGCGCGACCCAGAAAAAGATGATGTCGAAGCCGGTGACCAGAACGTCGGTCTTGTAATAGCGCTCAAGCTCCGGCGTCTCGTCCGGCCAGCCGAGCGTCGAGAACGGCCAGAGTGCTGAAGAAAACCAGGTGTCGAGCACGTCCGGGTCGCGCGTCAAAGGCTTGTTTTCACCATAGTGATCGCTGGCCAGCGCTT
>JADFHH010000148.1 GCA_022567275.1 Pseudomonadota bacterium
GATTGTTCGGCGATTATGCGGGTGGCGAGCTGTTCCGATGCCATTTCCAGCGAAAAGAAGCCGACCACCGCGCCGTCAACGACCTCATCGGCGCCATCGGCGCGTTGCTCGCTCTTGTAAGCGCGTGCGACATGATAGGCGATGTTGGTGGCGAGCGCAGTTTTGCCCATGGAGGGCCGCCCGGCGATGATGATCAAATCGGAGGGTTGCAACCCGCCCATCTTTTCATCCAGATCCTTTAAGCCCGTGGCGATGCCGCTCAAGCCACCGTCACGGCGATAGGCGTTGGCCGCCATGTCCATGGCATCGGTGATCGCTTGTGTGAAGGGTTCGAAGCCCGAACCGTATTTGCCAATCTCCGCGAGTTCGAACAACCGTTGTTCGGCCTCTTCAATCTGTATGCCAGGGGGAGCCTCGACCGGTGAATCATAGGCCACATTGACCATATCTTCGCCGATGATGATAAGATCGCGGCGGATGGCGAGGTCATAGACGGTGCGCCCGTAATCCTCCGCATTGATGACCGTGGTCGCGGTGGCGGCCAGCCGGCCCAGATATTGCGGCACCGTCAAATCTGCAGCTAGCTGTTCCTCAAGCTCGAAGAAGGTCTTGAGCGTGATCGGCGATGCGCGCTTGCCGGCGGAAACGAGCTTTAGCGCGGCGTCATACACCCGGCCATGCAGCGGATCGAAAAAATGATCAGGCTTCAGAAAGCTCGAAACCTTGTCGCAGGCGTCGTTATTGACGAGGATCGCGCCCAGAAGCGCTTGCTCCGCCTCGATATTATGCGGTGCGGCGCGGAACGGGATATCCTCCTGCTCGACCAGGGGGGTGATATTTGTCTGGGCTGATTCCATTGCTATGACAATACGCCCAAAAGCGATTCGGGGAATGCCAAACAGCGCCTGGCGATGACAAATGCACAAAATACACAGACGCTGAATTTTTTCACACGGCAGGCTTGTGTTCGCCCGCCGAATCGGAATCAGGATATGATGCTTAATCTCCCTTGCCGGCCAATTCCTCATCCGCACCGTCTTTAGCGGAGGTGTCTTCAGCCGCGTCGCTTTTGTCTTCTTGAGAATCTTGAGCGGACGCTTCTTGCGTTTCATCTTCTGTCTCGGCTTCAAGCTCTCCTTCCGCCTGCTGGGCCTGTTCTTTTTCCTCGAAAACCTCTCCCGCGGCCATTGAGTCTTCACCTTCCATGTCATCGTCTTGCCCGGTAACGTCTTCGCCGCGGGCCTGGCGTTTCGCTTCCTCTTCGGAGCGCGCGACATTGATGCTCACCGACACGATCACTTCCGGGTGCAGCATGATGCGCACCGGGTGAAGGCCGAGCGTCTTGATGGCCCTGTCGAGCTGAGCCTGATGACGGGCAATCGAAGTGCCGGCTTGTGTCACGATATCGGCGATGTCGCGCGAGGAGACCGAACCGTAGAGATGGCCCGAATCGCTGGCCTGGCGAATCGCCACGAAGATTTGTTCGTTCAGCTTTGCCGCAACGCCAGCGGCTTCTTTCTTGTGTTCCAGATTTTGCGCCTCAAGCTGGACCCGGTCTTTTTCAAAGCGTTTCCTGTTGGTCTCGGTTGCCCGCAACGCCTTGCCCTGGGGCAGCAGAAAATTACGGGCATAGCCGTTCTTGACGGTAACGGTATCGCCCATTTGTCCCAGTCTTCCGATCCGTTGAAGCAATATCACTTGCATTGGTTTTCTCCATGGATTGTCTCAAATTCCAAGTTAGTCATTGTCTGGTGGCGGGGGCGCGCCTTTGGCAAGCGAGCGCTCCCTGAGTTTTAACATCGGGTCGCCGATGCCAATCATGGCGACGAGGAGGGCGGCCCAGCCAAACAGAAGAATTCCGAGATAGAGCGATGCGAGCATGATATGCCGGAAGGGTGATTTGCGCGCCAGGACATGCAGCACCACCAGGCCAAGCAGCAAATAGGCCACCAGGAACGCACCGGCAAAGCCGGTCGCGATTATGCCGGCGATACCAGGTGTGAAAATGCCAAGCAGAGAGACGACAAAGCCGAGCGCAAGCGGGCCGGGATAGCTCATCATCGTCAAATCCGGCCACGGGCGGATCGCGCGCCCCGACACGGTCACGATCTTGGCGGCGCTCCACATATTCAAGATCATGATCGCAAACCAGACGATGGCGGACGCGGCGGGAAGCGCGCGGATGAGAAGCTCGATAACCGGCGCCATCTGTTCCTTGTCAAAACCAGGCGGCAGCCCGTCCGGCAGGTTGGCGAAGAATACCTTGTCCAGAATTTGATGTATATTGGCCCGGTAAGTTTCAACATCCATACCGAGCAGCGGTACGCTCAATGCCGCCACGCCGCCGGCCATCACAACAACCCAGGCGATAATCCGTCCAGGGGGATACCATTGCATGGCGCCGGCGGCGGCATTTGTATCATCACCACCCGCTTCGCCAGCCGGACGGGCGAGCAACGCCAGATGGCACAAAATGACAATTGGAAGGCCGATGGTCAGGAAATAGCCAAGCCCGGCCAGCGGCGCCAGCAGAATGGCGGCGAGAGCCGCACCGGTTGCCGCGCAAGCCATTGCGGCGGTTGTTCCCCATCCCAATCCGGCAAGAAAGCCGGGCAGGGCGGTGATATAAAACAGCGCCACCGCCAGCAGCGAACCGGTCATGGTCGATGCGAACAAAACCGCGGACACAAGGCCTGCGCCAATGCCGATGAGGAGTGGTGAATTCATGCGCCTAAGCTGTCCCGCCTGATTAAAGTGCGGTTAGAGGCGGTCAATCCCGCGCCGCCCCAACCTTCTCATGGGTGCCCTTGCCGGTTTCGTCTATTTGATCAAATAGGGTACGAGACCGAGAAAACGGGCGCGTTTGATGGCCTTGGCCAATTCTCTTTGTCTCTTCGCCGACACTGCCGTGATCCGGCTCGGCACGATCTTGCCGCGCTCGGAAATATAGCGCTGTAGCAATCGGATATCCTTGTGGTCGATCTTCGGCGACGAGTCGCTGGAAAACGGACATGTCTTGCGCCTGCGAAAAAATGGCCGGCGTCCTGTTGCGGGTGCCATCGGTCCTATTCCTCCGTCTTGCCGGCGCTGTCTTTAGCAGCCGCACTTGAATCATCGCTGGTGTTGGTTTCAGCCGGTGTTTCGGCCTTGCTTGCTGCAGCAGGTGCGCTCGACTTGCCGTTGGTATCAGCCGGTGGCTTGGCTGTAGTTGTTTTATGGTCATCGCGTGGGCGCCGGGTGTCATTACGGTCGCGTCTTGCACCATCGCGGCCAAACCTGCCGCCGCGCCGGTCATCACGATCACCGCGCTTCATCATCGCCGATGGTCCTGTCTCATGCTCCTCGACCCGCAATGTTAAAAAGCGAATGACCTCGGTGGAAATTCCCATTTGCCGTTCCATTTCCGCCACCGCTTCATGCGGCGCGTCAATGTTCAAGAGGGCAAAATAGGCTTTGCGATTCTTCTTGATCTTGTAGGTGAGGACCTTTGGCCCCCAATTTTCCATCTTCTCAATCGACCCGCCATTGTCCTTGATGATGGCCTGGTAAGTCTCGATCAGAGCCTCGAATTGCTGCGCGGTAATATCCTGGCGGCCGAGGAATATATGCTCGTAGAGTGGCATGAAAGACTGCCTTTCCTTGAATTATCCATGTGGCCCGGCGCTAAGCCTCTTTGAGCCCCAAAAATTCCGGAAAGGCTCAAAATTTGACCCGAAAGAGCGGAAACACCGGAAAAGCATTCAGCTTTCCGTTCAGCCTCCAGCCGGGGCCTGTGATAGAGCGTAGTTATAAGCGTTTGTTGTTGCATTGCAACCGGTAAAGCCGTTCGGCGGACGCGGCCGGTTAATCAAGTTCCAGCGCTGCCCACGGGATATGGCAATGGATGCTTGACAGGCTTGCATGATACGGTGTTTTTGGCGCAAAATCCACGCTCGGGGCGGGCGAATTTTCAGCACATAACTCCTTGGGTTTCCAGCAATGAGTATTGCCTTCACTTTCCCCGGTCAGGGGAGCCAGCAAGTCGGCATGGGCGCCGAACTCGCGCAAGGCCATGAGAGTGCGCGGCGCGTTTTCGAGGAAGTCGATGAAGCGCTCGGGCAAAAGCTGTCGCGGATTATCTGGGACGGACCGCAGGACGCCCTGACGCTGACAGAAAATGCGCAGCCGGCCCTGATGGCTGTGTCGCTCGCGGTGATGCGCGTGTTTGAGCAGGACATGGGGGTTTCTCTCAAAGACAAGGCCAAATTCGTGGCCGGCCATTCGCTGGGCGAATATTCCGCGCTCGCCGCCGCCGGGTCATTGAGTCTGGCGGACTCGGCGCGATTGCTGAAAATTCGCGGCCAGGCAATGCAGGCGGCGGTGCCGGTGGGCGAGGGCGCGATGGCGGCGCTGCTGGGGCTGGATTTGGCGCAAGCGTGGAAACTGGCCGGGGCGGCCGCCCAGGGTGATGTCTGTCAGGCGGCAAATGACAATGCGCCGGGCCAGGTCGTGATATCGGGTTCAAAAGCGGCTGTGGAGCGCGCCGTGGAGATGGCTGGCGAATATGGCGCGCGGCGCGCGATAGCGTTGCCCGTGAGCGCCCCGTTTCATTGCGCGCTGATGCAACCGGCGGCCGATGCCATGGCGCAGGCGCTCGCGGATGTTGAAATCAGGCCGCCCGCCGTGCCGTTGATCGCTAATGTGGTTGCTGGTGAAATCACCAGCCCGGAAGACATTCGCGCATCTCTGGTGGAACAGGTGACGGGCGTTGTACGCTGGCGCGAGTCGGTGCTCTATATGGCGCAAGCCGGCGTTGCGACGCTTTACGAGATTGGTGCGGGCAGGGTGTTGACCGGGCTGGCAAGGCGCATTGAGCGTTCATTGGAAGCTACATCGGTTGGCACGCCGGACGAGGTGGCGCAGGCGGCGCAAGCACTCGCGGCCAGCGCTTGAAGGGAGAGGATTGGCAAATGTTTGACTTGACCGGAAAAGGCGCACTCGTTACCGGCGCGAGTGGTGGTATCGGCGCCGCGATCGCGCGCGAATTACATCGCGCCGGGGCCACGGTGGCAATCTCCGGCACCCGTGAGGAACGCCTGAAAGAACTGGCCGATGAACTGGGGACGCGCGTTCACACGCTACCCTGCAATCTGCGCGACCGCGAAGCGGTTGCCAAGCTGGCTCAGGATGCCGACGCGGCGCTCGGTCAGTTGGATATTCTGGTCAACAATGCGGGCATTACCAGGGACAATCTCTTTTTGCGCATGTCCGATGAAGAGTGGGACGATGTCATCGCGGTCAATTTGACGGCGGTTTTTACACTGATCCGCAGCGCGTTGCGGGGCATGATGCGCCGCCGTTATGGCCGTGTCGTCAATATCGCCTCGATCAGCGGCATCATCGGCAATCCGGGCCAGGCGAATGATGCCTGCTCCAATGCGCG
>JADFHH010000149.1 GCA_022567275.1 Pseudomonadota bacterium
GATCCGACACGCATGCTGGAAATGATGATCCGCCATCTTGAACTTGACGACGATCAGTCTCAGACAATCGGCGACATCCTTGAAGCCGCGAAGCCTGATATCGACGCGCTGCGTGAACGTTTGCAGGCTGCTCGCAAGGCAATGCATGAACTCGACCTCAGCGATTCCGGCTATGAGGCCAATTTACAGACCCTGTCTACCGATATCGGCGCACTGAGCGCGGAGGCAGCGCTGTTGCACGGCAGGTTACGTGCCGGGGTTTTTGCCGAATTGACGCCCGAGCAGCGTGAGCGGGCGGCCGAAGGCCGCAGCAGAATGCGCGATCGGTTTCGTCATGGTGGTGAAAGCGATCTCTGATCAGCGCTTATGCACTGCTACGTGTGCCGGACATGACAGTCTGTAGGAGCGGCTTGTTGGAGCCGCTCCTGCGACCTGCCGTCCTTGCAGGCAATCTATGTAAAGTAAGCCGCCGACCAACTATAAGATCTGCTCGGAAGGAATGCTGCCAATCTCCCGGCCGGAATTATTAGGGCCAATAAAAACAAAAGGATAGGCTGGCTTACTGACTGTACCGCCGGTATTCTAATTTTGCGTTCGCGGACTGCGTCCAAAACTGTTGCGAGCGTGATTCTCGCGTATTATGGTCACAGCGAAGGTAACCCGGGCGATCGGGTATTGGGGTCCTGGCGACAGGCATCAGAGTTCCCGCAGACCAATGGAACTTAACGCTTAGACAGGCTATCCAATCAGACATCAGTCGATTGCGGCGACGGGATTCGAAACCCGAAGCAGGGGTCGATTTTGGGTAAACGAACAGGCATCCAAGGCGGTAGGGCTATGCAATCAATTAGCCAAAAGAGTTCAATTTATTCACGGATTTGCACTGGCGCTGTTGCGCTGGCCGCGGTCCTGGTTGTCGCGACCCTCGCCGATCGCCAGGCGGACGATCCAAGTTTCATCACCTTGTCCGCGGGCTGGTTCGATTTCAACCGCAAGCACGACCAGGGTGGCGAGTTCCGTCTGGAATACCGCTCCAATCGCAAATTATGGCATTTCAAACCGTTTGTTACGGCGGCGGCGGCCAGCAATGGCATGACGTTTCTTGGTGCGGGATTTTTGATTGACATCTATCTGGGGCGGCATTGGGTCGTGACTCCCAGTTTCGCGGTGACGTGGTGGCGCGGCAAAACCGAGCACCTCGATCTGGGTCACCCGGTTGAATTTCGCTCGCAACTGGAAGTGGCCTACCGCTTTGATAATCGCGCGCGCCTTGGGCTCTCGATATCTCACTATTCCAACAGCAAACTGGCCCGGAAAAATCCCGGCGCGGAATCGCTGATGCTGAATTATTCCATCCCGGTCAGATAGCTCACTATGCGGCGCTTACTGGCCGAGGCGGGAATTTGTCCGGAACGCGAAACCGGAGAGCGACGGTTTGGCCGGGGCGGCGCCGAAGCTTGCGCCCTGGCCGAGCGTGGCCGGCGAAGCCGCACGCGATGTCCCGCGCCGCAACTTGTCAGAGCGTGGTAATCCGGTCCTGGCTTGCTGGAGCGCCGGCCGGCGCGGAATGGCTTCAATGGGGAGTTTTTCAAACGCCGGACAGGCCGCCGCCGGATCGGCGGGCGCGCCATTCTTAAAACTCACATTCACCAGATAGCGCCGTTCGCACACATCGATCCTGGGCGGCCGCCGGGTCACTTCGAACGCCTGGTAGCCGGTTTGCAGATCGCGCCAGAAACCAGCCGCCCGGTTGCCGGCGTGGCGCTGCATATTCGCCGCCGTCATGCGGAACGGATAGGCATGCAGATCGAACGCCTTTTGCCCGCCGGCGAAGGCTTCGCGCGCCAGTGCGTAAATTTCCTCGATCAGCACATCGGTCATGGCATAACAGCCGGCCGAGCGGCAATCGCCATGCACCATAATAAAATCGCCGGTGCGCTTGTGCACTTTGTCAAATGTGTTCGGATAGCCGATATTGAATGACAAATGATAGGAACTGTTCGGATTCATCATCCTGGCGGAGACCTTGTAAAAGCCTTCCGGCGTCTGCTTGTCGCCCTGCTTGAATTTGGGCCCGAGTTTGCCCGACCAGGTGCAGATGGGATAGGTCTTGAAGTGATAGAACCGGCCATCGGCCTTGGCCTTCCAGACCTCCAGTTCCGACTCCTGTTTGAAGATTCGCACGAAGATCGGTGCGTCCACGCGCATGCCCTTCTTCGCCAGCAAAGCCTTGGCCGCGCTCGGAACCGGCATCATATGCGGCGGCACTCCCTGGCTGCACCCGGCAAGCCAGAGCGCCGCGACAGCCGCAATCAGCACTGACCTCTTGATGGATAAATCCATACCAAGCGCCCCTTCACGCACACCGGTACACAATCCTACAGGACAGGTTAATACGTAGTTACCACGGCTTGAAAGTCTTTTTGAGGCGTTACGCACTTCACCGGCTCTCCACACAGGAGCGAACACCACGGCCAAGTGCGTTTTATGCGGGGGAAAAGGGGACAAGAGTGAGGCCGCGAGCGGGCGGCATATCAATTGCCGGGACGGGGTTTTCTCGCTGCGGCAGGCGCCCCGGCGGCAGCGCGCCGAGGGAAAACAGACCACGATGGGGGAGGGGTTTTTTACTCACGGCGATTCTACGGCCTCTGTTGGGGGGCGCTGCTTTTTTGCTCACATGCACGGACGGTCCATGGCACGCATCCCCTTAAATGAGGAAGAGATGGGCGCATGATAGAGCAGCCAGAAAGGGCGGGGATAACTTTTTTTATTTTCCCGTTTCCCATTCATTAGTCCCCCCTACCCGGTCGCCAGCACGATCATGCCAAGCAGAATAAGGCAGGCCCAGCCCATGCGCCTGGCGAAATCTCCCTCGCCGAGCAGGAGTGTCCCGGCCATAACGGTGATCAGCACGGAAACTTCACGCGCCGGCGCGACATAGACGACCGGGGTGAAGGTGAGCGCAATGAGCACAAGGAGATAGGCCATCGGGTTCAGCACGGCGATGGCGATGACGGCGCGCCGGTGCTCCCGCCACAGACGTCTGACGCTATCCCGGCGCGTCACGACGTAGGGGGTGAGCGCCGTGGCGCGCACGAAAAACGAGGTGTATTCGAGCACCAGAGGCGGCACCAGAAGCGTGCGCACCGTATAGGCGTCCCACACCGTATAGCAGCCGATGATCAACCCGGCCGACAGGCCAAAAAGAAGCGAGCGCGTCGCATGTTCCGCGCCGCGCCTGAAGCCGCCGGTGATAAACACGACGCCCGTAATAATGGCCAGGCCGCCAAGGAAAATGGGCCATGTCAGATGCTCGCCAAGCAGCACCACAGCGAAACTCGTGGACAGCAACGGACCGGTCGCGCGCGCCGTGGGATAGACAAGCGAGATGTCGCCCCGGGCGTAACCCTTCTGCAACAGCAGGAAATAGCCCATATGCAAAATACCGCTGGCGATGCAGAAGCCGATTTCGCGCGCGCCGAGAACGGGCTGCTGAACCACCAGGACCCAGATCACGGCCGGCAGAAAGAGCAGCGCCGCAATGACCGAAAACAGCCAGACGAGTTCCGGCCCGCTATTGATGTGCTTGACCAGTATATTCCACGCCGCGTGGCAACACGCGGCGGTGAGAACGAGTGCGAGCGCGAAAGAGGTCATGTGTCTCTAGCCCCCCGTGCGAAACCGCACCCGTCTATCCCCCCTAACTTTTTCGTCTTTAAGGTGTCTGCCGCTTGATTCGTGACATCACGGCATTCCGTGACGCTCGGTCCGGATCCTGGTTTGAATATACCGTTTCTATATACCGGCTTCTTGGGCTGCGTCGGCTAGTTGCTCCTGCAGGAGCCGAGCCAAGTAAGTCTCCATCGCTGACAGGTCATAATTACCTTGTTCCCATGCACGATCAGCCGCCTGCAATGCCGCAACATATTCTGCGGGGGTCTCTCTTATGCGTTCCGGAACGATCTTGCTACCAGGCAGAAGCCGTTCGGTGCGAGCACACAAGAGATAGTAACATGTAGCGCGAGCTGTGCGGCCGTTTCCTTCGATGAAGGGATGAATCCAGTTCAAGCGCCAGAGACCATAAGCAGCCAATTGCGTCGCCGACAGAAGGAACCAGTTCTCGTGAATGAAAGAGATGTAGCGGTCCATAAAATCGGGAACGTCTTTGAAATGTGGTGGTTTGTGGTTCCCGATATAAATTGGCTCTTCTCTAAAGCGCCCCGAAAATTGGCATATGTTAGCTACGGCCACATGATTGAGCGACCACAACATATACTTGTCTATGGCAGTCGGTCCTTGTTTCAGGCCGACTTCAATACAGTTGAGAAGAAGGTCATATTGTCGGATTAGGTTCTTTTCCTGAACCCAATCAAACAATTTCTGATCGTTTCCCTCTAAGATGATCATATTAAGAAAGAAGCCCGGAAAGCTAGCTTCCGCTGCACTGTCAAGTTTGATCTATGCGCATTCTGTGCGACGCTTCCCGCACCGAATCCTTGGTGATCCGGCTATTCTTTGGGGCATTGCCGTACGCGAAACTAACCCGTTGCTCCTGTAGCTGCTCGTCAGTGACGAGTATGCTCCTTGTACTCTCAAGAAGCGCATCTAGTTCGGGATGCCGTGGTGTTGGCCCGAGCAACGATTTTCTGGCTGCCATATGATTCGCTCCTTAACTAGGCATTATTAATAGCCCGGTTCAGATTGGCAGAGTGTAACGATTTGTCACAATAGGTGACAAAAGGTGTCAACCTTTCAGCGGCTATTTCCCAAGCGCGAACTGCATCAGCAAGGTGCGCTGAATCAGCCGGTTGAAATTATCATCGGAAATAAGCGTAAGGATGTCGCGTCCTTGCGCGTCGCGGTGAATCGCGAGGCCCTCCATATTGTCGATCTCACGAAGATTATCTACCTCGAGCAAAACCTCGCCATCGAGCACCGCGCCGGGGCGCAAGCTTGCCGCCTTCACCCGGCGCAAACGCATTTTCACCCCTTCGGTGTATCGAAAGCGCCGCTCCAGAAAGATGACATCGCCGTTGGCGAGGCTGGCCAGATCGGTGACCGCGAAGCCGCCGCGCCGTTTGAGCGTCACGGGACCCGGTGCGGGTCCGCCGATCAGCCAGCCAATATGGTTGCCCCGTGCATCCAGAGTTTCCTCTGCGAACGCCAGTAGCGCCCCCCTGGAGGGGCCGCCGCGCAGCATGGCGATGGCTTCGATCCCCTTGTTATGCTGTAGCGATTTTGTGCCTTTGGGCAGTTTGAGATGGCGTATCGCCGCGCCGGGTGCATCGGTGGTGACGTTGTATTCGGCGATCCGGTGTTCGCGCTCGAAGGCGATGAAAGCCTTGCCGGTTACGGCGCCAGGTTCGGCGAAGGCTATGGCTTCGGAATCGGTGAAAAACTTTCCCGAAAGCCGCTT
>JADFHH010000150.1 GCA_022567275.1 Pseudomonadota bacterium
CCTTGTTCCATCCCGGATACGGCGCCGACCGGCCCTCACCCGACGCTCCGGCCATTGTACCAAGACCCGAGGGCGAAGTGAGAGGTCGGGCGGGGGACGGAAGGTTCCCAGAACGCCCACCAGGTGCGCCGGGGCACTTCGTGGGGGTCAGGGCTTCCCGTGGGGAACCGTAAGTCCTTTAATGAATGACAGGCGGTTAGGAACTCGAGGGCCGTGTGGGCCATGGACCCGGCTTGCCGGACCGGTGAACGCCGTGAAAACTATTCCGAGGGCGCCGGAGCATCCTGCCATGGGTTGCAAATCCGACATCCGATTCGACATTGGTGATCTGGTGAGTTGGTGATCTGGCGACCGATTGGATCACTCACCCAATCAGTAGATCACGAAATCATGAGATCAATCCGTGGCGAGGTCAGCCATCACGTCGTCGGGGATGTCGAAATTGGCGGATACGGACTGGACGTCGTCGTGATCGTCGAGTTCGTCCATGAGCTTCATGATCTTGCGGGCCCCGTTTACATCCAAGGTCACCGTCGCGGACGCCACCATGGACAGGTCGGCCGACACCAGCGGGATGGCCGCGGCGGAAACCAGCGTATACATGCCGAAGGCGTTGAGATAGCTGATCATGGCGGCCTGGCGGGCGATTTCTTCCGACAGCCTGGCGAGCGCTTCCACGCTATCGGTATTCCATGCCCCGCTCACCCAGGGCAGCGCGAAGGGTTTGGAGAATGGCGTCGCCAGCTCCGTCATATACTCGTAATTCATCGCCGTGGAGCGCACGATTTCCGTGACGCTCAGGGAAATAAACAGGCTGGAGCCGATATTGCGCAACAAATGATAGACCGAACTGGTTTCGTCCAGATGCTCCCGCTTCAGGGTGGAAAAGGTGATGACCGTGAGCGGCACCCAGATCAACCCGACGGAGAAGCCCTGAATGATGCCGACATATACGAGCGCGTCGAAGGTGACATTGAGATCAAACGTCATCATCCAGAGTCCGGCGATCACCTGACATATGAACCCGGCCATAATCGATTTGCGGGGGTAACGCTGGCCGATGAACATGGCCGCGAAAAAGCCGGTCAGGGCGCCGATGCCGCGTGACCCCAGCACAAAGCCGATGAGCGATTCGGGGAAGCCCACGAGCTCGCGCAACATTCCGGGCAGGATCACCTGCGGGGTGAAGTTCAGCATGCCGTAAATCGTCACCAGTATGAGACCGATGGCATAGTTGCGGTTCGACAGCAGGCGCAGGTTGAGAAACGGCTTGTCCGTGGTCAGGGAGTGGATGATGAAGAGGTAAATGCTCAGCCCGGCGGCAAAAGTCGCAATTACGATCTCGGAGGAGTCGAACCAGTCGAGCCGCTGGCCGCGCGACATCACCAGCTGGGTACAGATGATCGCGGCGGACAGTAACAAAAAGCCGCTCCAGTCGAGGCGCACATTACGCCGGGGAGGATCGGGCGGCAGCAGAGCGCGCATGGCGAGGGCGGAAACCGCGCCCAGCGGAACAATGATGTAAAACGCCCAGCGCCAGTTATACAACTCGGCCATCACGCCGCCGATCATCGGCCCCGAGAGTGCGCCCACCACCACGCCCATGCCGTACAGGCCGATGGCCATGCCATGCTGGCGCCTGGGGAATGTGTCGAGGATGATGGCCTGCGCCAGGGGCGGCATCGGCGCTCCAGCAGTCCCTCGGATGATGCGCCAGAAAATCAGCGCTTCCAGAGAATCCGCCGTGCCGCAAAAATAGGTCGCGAGGGTGAAAACGCTGACGCTTGCCGCCAGCAGCGTGCGCCGGCCAAAGCGTCCCGCCAGCCAGCCGGTCATCGGCGTGGCCACCGCGGTGGCGAGAATGTTGAAGGTCATGATCCAGGAAATCTCGTCGGCGGTCGCCGACAGCGCGCCCTGCAGTTGCGGCAACACCGCCGACACGATCAGGATCGTGGTGGAGTAGAGCGTGGTGCCGGTCACGACCACCGCCAGAATGGCGACACGCCGCGCCGGCGAGAGCCTCTCTTGCGCCGGTGCGCGGGGGGGGGTGGCGGCGTCAGCGGACATGGTTGAAATCGTAACCCTTCATACTGTATGCTATGCAATAGTAACCATGCTTACCAATTCTTGCGAGGAAAATCTTGCCGCCGAGCGATGAACGATATCTCGGGTTTCTGATTACCGATTGCGGCCGGCTCCAGCGCACCGTGTTCGACCGCCGGGTGCGCGCGCTCGGGCTGACGCGCTCGCAATGGCTGGTGCTGCGCCGCCTGGACCGCAATCCGGGCGCGGCGCAATCGGAACTCGCGGATATGCTGGAGGTTGAAAAAGCCACCGCCGGCCGGCTGATCGACAAGCTGGAGGAAAATGGCTGGGTGGAACGGCGCGCCGACTCCGCCGACCGGCGCATCAAGCGCATCCACATGACGCAAAAGGGCGAGGAAATGAACCGGGTCATTCGCCCGATCGCCCGCGCCATGGTCGAAGACGCTTTATCGGGCCTGAGCGCCAGGGAGCGTGAAAAATTAACCGATATGATGATCGCGGTGAAGCGCCGGCTCCAGGCGATGGCGGCGGAGCCCGCGCCCGTGAGAGAGAAAGGGTAGCCAGCCTGTGCGCCGCAAAATCATCAGGGTGCTGTTGCTGGGCGTCGTGCCGGTCATCGCCGCGCTCATCGCCACCGGGTACTGGCTGCGCGGCGCGCGTTATGTGGTGACGCAAAACGCCTATGTGAAAACCGACATTGCCATGCTGGCGGCGGAGGTGTCCGGCAGGGTGGTCGAGGTGCGCGCCCGGGCGCATATGCACATCGAGGCCGGCGACGTGCTGGTGAAGATCGATCGAACCCCCTTCGAGCTGGTGCTGGCGCGCGTGCAAGCGGAACTGGACGCCGCGCGCCAGCAGGTGGAAACCCTGCGCGCAACCCTCGCCGAAGCGCGCTTCGAGATGAAAGACGCACAAGACCAGGCGGCCTATTACGACAAGCGTTTCGCGCGCCAGATCGAGTTGCTGAAACGCGGCATCGTTTCGGGCGCCAGGCATGACGAACTGGAGAACGACGCCAAGTCGGCGCAAGACAAGGTCATCATGGCGCGCCAGAAAATCCGCCGCGTGCTGGCCTCGCTTGGCGGCGTGCCGGACCGCGGAACGGATGAACACCCGCTGGTGCGCGCCATGCTGGCCGCGGTGCAGAGTGCGAAGCTCGATCTGGAGCGCACGTCGGTCAAGGCGCCCGCGAGCGGCATCATCGTCACCGTCCCGCTGGTCGCGGGCGAGCAGATTTCCGCCAATAAACCTTTGTTCGCGATCGTCACCGACACCCCGCCCTGGGTGGACGCCAATTTCAAGGAGACCAAACTCACTTATGTGCGGGCCGGGCAGAGCGCGACCATCGAGCTCGACATCTATCCCGGCGTGATCTGGCAGGGAGAGGTGAAAAGCATCTCTCCCGCGACCGGCGCGGAATTCGCGCTGCTGCCGCCGCAAAATGCGTCCGGCAACTGGGTCAAGGTGGTGCAGCGCCTGCCGGTGCGGCTGCGCCTGACGCCAAGGAAAAACATGCCCCCCTTGCGCGCCGGCATGACCGCGACCGTCACCATCGACACCGGCCGGGAAAGCTCGTTAAGCGATTTCCTGGGCAGACTGGGCGCGGTCGCGAAGGGGGCGTTGCCTTGAGGCGTGAATCACCTCTCCCTGGTGGAAAGAGGGAGCTATGCCAACGGTGTTGGAGATTGACTCACCGTCCTGTCCGATCCCGTCACCCCGGTCCCCGAATTCGTCATTACCGCCCCCTTCGTCTTTCTTCCCCTATCGTCATGCTCGGATTTATTCCGAGCATCCAATCCACCTATCGGCCTGTAACAACCGGCATTGGACCCTCGGAATAAATCCGAGGGTGACGGGAGGAGAGAACATGCGGCTACACAAAACACGCCGCTATATCCAGGCGCCGCTTCGCGCTAACATACCGGAGTTTTGACCCCGACAAGGGGGTCATATGCAGGAGAACGCGATGTTTCAGCGGCTGGTTGCAGGGCGTCTGGGTCAGCTCGGGGTGCAGATCGAGACCACGGGGAGCCGGGCGGTTTTCAGCTTCAATACCGGCGAGAGTTTTGATATGGAAGTGCTCAGTCCGCAGCTTTGGCGCGACTGGGTGCTTCGCGGTTCGTACGGTCTGGGCGAAACCTATGTCGACAAAAAGTGGGACATCGAACCGGACCGGCTGGAGCCGTTTATCCGCGCCCTGATGCAGCACGGGACGGCGGAATTGCGATACATCGAAAAACTCCGTCATTCGATTGCGCGCAGGCTGGGACGGGGCCACGACGCCAACGATCCCGCCAGCAGCCACGCCCAATCCTCGCATCACTACGAGCGCGGCAACGAATTGTTCGAATCATTCCTCGATGAAAACATGGTCTATACCTGCGCCTTTTTCGACGATGTGGACTGGGATCTCGAAACCGCGCAGCGCCGCAAGACCGAGGTGACCCTGGACCGGCTCGATCTGTTCCAGGGCGCCCGTCTGCTCGATATCGGCTGCGGCTGGGGTGCGACCGTCATCGAGGCCGCCCGGCGCGGCGCCGAAGCCACCGGCATCACCCTCGCGGCGCAGCAGATCGAACTGGCGCGGCTGCGCGCCGCCGAACAGCAGATGAAGGCCGAGTTCGAGGTCGCCGACTACCGCGTCTTCGCACAGCAGCATGCCGGCGCGTTCGACCGGATCGTGTCGATCGGCATGTTCGAGGCTGTCGGGCGGCGCCAGTTCGATACATTCTTCGAGGCCATCCGCACGCTGCTCAGGCCCGGCGGCAAGGCGCTGGTGCATTCGATGGTGGACTGGCCGTTCGGCCCGATCATTCCCTGGCTGGAGCGCTACATCTTTCCCGGCGGCGAGGTGCCCAGGACCCATGACATGATCGCATCGCCGGCGCGCGCCGGACTGCGCATCGAGGCCGGACCGTACCGGCACTCCGGCCTGAACTATGCGCTGACGCTGTCCCACTGGCGGACACGTTTCCTGGCCAACTATCCGGCGCTGGACCACGACAAATATCCCGAGCGTTTCAAACGGCTGTGGCTGCTTTACCTCGCGGGATGCGAGGCCGCCTTTCGCGGCACGACGCTGCACACCGTGCAGATCGTGTATCGGCGATAATGGCTATGGGCGACCCTATCCCGCGCGCCGCGCCAGGAATTTCGGATTGGTGATCGCCAGTTCCGCTTGCAGATACGCCAGCAGGTGCGTGCTCAAACGGTCGTGAGAGGCATCGCTTATGCCGCCGGAACGGATCGCGCGGGCGAGGGCCTCGAGGCTTTCCGTATCGAGGGCTTCAAGCAGCGCCTGGGCGGGGCTGGCATGGGTGAGCCGGCGCTCGGCGATACCGATGGCG
>JADFHH010000151.1 GCA_022567275.1 Pseudomonadota bacterium
CGGCGTCGGATCAAACCGGCGTCACCGCGGCGGAACTCAATCTCGGCCCGCTGGCCAACAACGGCGGACCGACCCCGACACACGCTCTGCTAACCGGAAGTTTCGCCATCGACACTGGTGTGGCTCCGTGCCCCGCGGCGGATCAGCGAAGTGTTCTGCGTAGCGACGGCCTGTGCGACGTCGGAGCGTATGAGTCCGTGGCTATGGAAACCGCCATCGACATCAAGCCGGGAAGCGATCGCAACCCGATCAACCTGAAGAAGCGCGGTGTGATCCCTGTCGCATTGCTGGGAAGTGCCGCGTTCGATGTCACCAACGTCGACGTGACCACGTTGACGTTCGGACCGGCCGGTGCGACCCCTGACCACGACCTGACCGACCCGGATGTTTACGACAGCCATATACTGGACGTAAACGACGACGGATTCTTCGATCTTGTTTCGCACTACCGCGTTTCGGATACGGGCCTACTACCCGAACATACTTCTGCTTGCCTGTCGGGTGTGACGTATGGCGGCGTCGCCATCGGCGCCATGCCGATATCCCAGCTCCCGGCGCGCACAAGTTTGCAGGCCGGACAGCGGATTATTCTCGATGGCTCGATTGATACGCGCGGGAGAATAGCCGTGAAACAGGTTCGCAGTCCGGGCGTTATTACGCGCGTTCCCGCTGAGTTGCGCAAGCAGCTGAACGCACCGCCCCCGCCCCGCCGCCAGATCGAACCGCCGGCATCTCCCGCACCGGTCATCCGCGATCCACGGCCATTGAACCCGCCCGTTTTCAGCCCCCAGGACACACCGCCCGGTCTCCCCCACGAGGTCAGACCGCCCGTGTTCCGCCCGCTGGACAGCCCAAGCGAACGCCCCGCGCCGATATTCCGCGCTCCACCGCCATCGCTGCCGCCCGTGTTCCGCCCCCGGGTCAGACCGCCCGCAGGCCCCGCGCCGGTCATCCGCGCTCCGCTGCCATCGTCCCCCTCCGTGCTCAGCCCGGCGCCAGGCAGGCTGGAGAGGTGACCAGTCACTCGCTGTTTACCGCGATGTCCCCGTTCCGTTCAGCCAGCAGTTTTTCCGAAACACCCAGCAGGATTGCCAGTGAAATGCCTTCGCTGGCGGGTTTTAGATCGGTGAGTTCCGGACAGGTGGGCGCGATGCGGATATTGCGGTCGCGCGGGTCCTTGCCATAGGGAAATGTCGCGCCGGCGGGCACCAGGGCGACCCCGGCCTGTTTCGCCAGTTCCACGACGCGCCTTGCACAGCCATCGATCACATTGACATCGATGAAATAACCGCCTTCCGGCCTGGTCCATGTGGCGGCGCCGGTTCCTTTCAAACGCTTGTCGAACGCCGCATAGACGGCCTCGAATTTGGGAACGATGACGGCGCGGTGGCGCGCCATGAGCCGGTCCAGCCCGGCGGCGTCCTTCAGGTAGCGAACATGGCGCAACTGGTTGAGTTTGTCCGCGCCGATGGTTCGCTTGCTCATGCTTGCCACCAGCCATGCGACATTGGCCGGCGATGCGGCGAACAGCGCCAGCCCGCCGCCGCCGAAAGTAATTTTCGAGGTGGAGCCGAAGACCAGGGCGCGGTCGGGATTTCCGGCCCCTTCGCAGAGCTCGAGGATATTCAGAATTTCCCGGCGCGGCTCGGTCAGATTGTGCAACGCATAGGCATTATCCCAGAACAGCCGGAAATCCGGTGCGCCCGTTTTCATGGCGGCGAGCCGCGCGACGGTTTCATCGCTATAGGTGTCGCCGGAGGGATTGGAGTATTTCGGCACGCACCACATGGCCTTGACTTCCGGCAAGGCGGCAAGGCGTTCGACCTCATCCATGTCTGGCCCTTGGCCCGTCATTTCCACCGGGATCATCTCAATCGCGTATTCCTCGCAGATGGCGAAATGCCGGTCATAGCCCGGAACCGGGCAGATAAATGACGCTTTGGCCGCCTCGCTCCATGGCGCGTCACTGCCCGGCACGCCCTTGAGGAGCGCGTAGACGATGCAGTCGTGCATCAGGGCGAGGCTCGCATTATTGCCGACGATGATTTGCTCTACGGGCGCGCCGAGCATTTCACGGAACAACGCGCGTGCTTCCGCCAGGCCTTGCAGCGAACCGCCATAGTTTCGCGCGTCGCTGCCATCGCTCAGATGGTAGTCAATATTTTCGGGTAAGCGCAGCAGCGCATTCGACAGATCGAGCTGAGCCGCCGACGGCTTTCCGCGCGTCATGTCGAGCTTCAGCCCGCGCGCGCGGAACGCCTCGAAATCCCTGGCGCACCGGTCGTGAAAGTCATGCAAGTCAGCGGTTGAGAAATCCTTGAGTTCGGACATGGCAAACCCTGGGTTTTAAAGTCCTAGCTAATCAGCTTTTGCGCGATCGTCGCCACATGGTGGCCCTGAAAACTCGCCAGGTTCAGCTCTTTTTGCGAGGGCTGGCGCGAGCCGTCCGGTCCGGCGGAAATTCAAACTGAATCATAATCGATATTTACGAACGCTTTATCACACCGCCGTCCCCGTCAAACAGCCGGGCACGGGGAAGCGACACCGTCAGCGCCCCGAAGGTGCCGGCAAGCTGCCGCCGCCGGTGGCGCGAGCATTGATTTTGTAGTGCCCGCAATCCTTCTCCTGAGTGATCCAACCGTATGTGTCCACGGATTCGGCATCGAATTGAGGATAACGCAGCCCAAACCGGAGATGGATACCATCCCGTCTTTATTGGGGCGGGATGTGCTGAATCGCTGCCGTATAGACTATCATCCACAGTCAGGCGTTTTGGACATCGACATAGTTTCGTCCGATAGCCAATTCCCTATCCAATAAGTGATCTGGAAGTGTCGCGCGTGGATGTGCTGGTGCGGCTGGTGGACAAGTCCGCCTGAGCGGGCCACGCCCTATTTCATTTTTTCATCGCGATAGACGCCCCACAGCCGTTGTTGCTCAATCCAGCCGGTAATGCCGCCAGCGGTGAAGCTGCACCATTCGCCGCCGCATTCGTGCACCGACCCCAGCACGCCGGGTTCCAGCCGGGCGACGGTTCGGGCGCTGGCGGAGGGGTCGTCATAAAGCGTGATCGTCTCGCGGGTGTCGACCCAGGGCATGACAAGGGCCGTGCGCCGGCCTGACAACAGCGCATGGAACACCCAGCCCTCGGACCCCTCGCTATCGCGAATCTGGCGCCAGTTTTCAACTTCGGCCATCACTTCGACCGGCAGCCCGGCGCGTGAAAACACCCACGCCACAGCATGCTCCGTGCTCGGCCCCTTGCGCACATTGACACGGTTGGACTTGAGGCTCACGAACCGGGGCAGCTGCAATCCGCTCGCGCCAAGCTTTACCGCTGCTTTGCGTTCGGGTTGTCCGGCAGCGGAGACAGGCGCGGCGATGAGAGCAACCAGGGTCAGTGCAGTTGCCAGCGTGTGCATAATGCCAGTTCTCATTGATAGTGACCAAATCCCCGTGCCGCGAACCAGTGTTGCGGCAAAATGATGAACGGAACATGGTCAATCCGATTCGCAAGGTGCTTTGTTATATCTCCCCCCTTCTGATAGACAAGGCGGCATGAGCGCCAGGAAACCGCTGGTTGTCGTGACCCGTAAACTGCCCGATGCGATCGAAACCCGTATGTGCGAGTTGTTTGACGCCCAGCTCAACATTGCCGACGACCCCATGTCCGCCGATCAGCTTGGCGAAGCGGTGGGCAAGGCCGATGTGCTTGTGCCGACGGTCACCGACCGCATCGACGGCGCCGTTCTGAGCAAGGCTGGCGAGCAATTGAAGCTTATCGCCAATTTCGGCACCGGCGTCGACAATGTGGATCTGGATACCGCGCGCAACCGCGGCATCATCGTCACCAACACGCCGGGCGTGCTGACCGAGGACACCGCCGACATGACGATGGCGCTGATTCTGGCGGTGCCGCGCCGGCTGGTGGAAGGCGCCAGCTATCTGAAAAACCCGGACAACAAATGGCAGGGCTGGTCGCCCACATGGATGCTGGGCCACCGGATCTACGGCAAGCGGCTCGGCATCATCGGCATGGGCCGCATCGGCCAGGCGGTGGCGCGCCGGGCCAAGGCGTTCGGCCTGCAAATTCATTATCACAACCGCCACCGGGTGGCGGACGAGATAGAAGAAGAGCTGGAGGCGACCTATTGGGATAGCCTGGATCAAATGCTCGCGCGTATGGACATCGTCTCGGTCAATTGCCCGCATACGCCCGCGACCTATCATTTGCTGTCGGCGCGCCGTCTTGAGCTGCTCAAGCCCGACGCCTATATCGTCAACACCGCGCGCGGCGAGGTGATTGACGAGAACGCTCTGGCGCGGATGATCGTGGCGGGAAAAATCGCCGGCGCGGGGCTCGATGTGTTCGAACATGCGCCGGCGGTCAACGCCAAGCTGTTGCAAAGCGACCGGGTGGTCGTGCTGCCGCATCTGGCTTCGGCGACGATTGAGGGGCGCATGGATATGGGCGAGAAGGTCATCGTCAACATCAAGACTTTTCTCGACGGGCATTCTCCCCCTGACCGGGTTCACCCCGCCATGCTGTAGGAGGCAGGTTCCTCCACTGGCCCCTCCAACGCGTAGGGGCTGAAGGACCGGCCTGCGTTGGCGCGCAAAAATTCCAGGAACTCCTTTTCAAACAGCGGCTTCGAGAATAAATAGCCTTGCGCTTCATCGCAATTCATTTCGGCGAGCATTTCGAGATGGGAGCGTTTCTCCACGCCCTCGGCCATGACCTTCAGACCCAATGATTTGCCAAGTCCGATAATCGCCGCGGAAATGGCGCGGTGGCCAGGATCGCTGGACAAATCGACGATAAAGGAGCGGTCGACCTTGAGCCGGTCCACGGGAAAATCCTTCAGTCTCGACAGTGAAGAGAAGCCGGTGCCGAAATCATCGATCGCCAGACCCACACCGAGCCGCTTCAGGCGGGTGAGCAACTCGACGATATTACCGCGATAGGCCATCGCCATGGACTCGGTGATCTCCAGCTCAAGGGAAGCCGGGTTGAGACCGGCATCCTCAACGGCATA
The DNA here is from genome assembly GCA_022567275.1 of Pseudomonadota bacterium. Lineage (GTDB taxonomy): Bacteria > Pseudomonadota > Alphaproteobacteria > Rhizobiales > Methyloligellaceae > UBA2767. Next base: position 5,037 of record JADFHH010000151.1, read on the forward strand.
TTTTACGCACTCGTAGAGCCCCTGCTGCCTGAAGTGCAGTGGCGAGATATTGACGGCTACGGGGATGTCGGCGAGACCGGTTTCCCGTAGCCTTTTGTTGAACATGCAGGCCTCGCGCAGAACCCACTCGGAGATGGGGATGATGAGCCGCGTCGTCTCCGCGATTTCGATGAACTCTCCAGGCATCACAATGCCGCGTTCGGGATGGATCCAGCGCAACAGGGCTTCGGCGCCGATTATGCGGCCGGAGGAGATATCAATTTGCGGCTGGTAGGCGAGGCGGAATTCGTCATTTTCAATCGCCCGGCGTAGTTCGCCATCCACTTTCTGCCGGGC
>JADFHH010000152.1 GCA_022567275.1 Pseudomonadota bacterium
CCAGCATTGACGCGAACCGGTCGTAGTCTTCCGGGTCCATGGCGTAAGCGCCCATCTGGCTATCGGGGTTTTCGATGCCGGTCCTGATGATCCTTTCCAGCCGCTGGCGCGAGGGGTCATCGAGAGCGCGAAAATAATCTTCATCGAAGTGGCGCGCCATCAGGTTTTCCGGATTGGTTCCTCTTATGGTCCTGATTCTTGCAATCAGCTGCTCGGGCGTCATGTTTCAATATTTCCCAGATGGCCTTCAAATCCATGGCGATCATACGCAAATTGCGCCGCCGTTGTAATGTTTTCCCTCCGCGGCCGTCCACTAGCCTGAATTTGGCGAGTTGGCCCTAACCCTTATTGCAGACTAGAGATTGTCCCCGCCCGTCAGTCCGCTATAAGGGGCGGCAAGGGAATGAAGAGCCATGCCGAAAGACAATTCAAAACCGCCGAAGCCCAAGATCGCGACACCGCCTGAAGCGGCGATTCTGTCCAAGGCGCTGCCCTATATGCAGCGCTATGACGGCGCGACGATAGTGGTGAAATATGGCGGCCACGCCATGGGCGACCCGGACCTGGCGACAAGTTTCGCGCGCGATATCGTGCTGTTGAAGCAGGCGGGGGTAAACCCGGTGGTGGTTCATGGCGGCGGGCCGCAGATCGGCGCGCTGCTGGAGAAACTGGGCATCAAGTCGCAGTTCAAGGGCGGCTTGCGCGTCACCGACCAGGACACCATGGACGTGGTCGAGATGGTGCTGGCCGGCTCGATCAACAAGAAGATCGTTTGCGCCATCAACAAACAGGGCGGCAAGGCGGTTGGTATTTCGGGCAAGGACGCCAATCTGATGACCGTGCGCAAGCTGGAAAAGCAGATTGCCGATCCGGATTCCAATCTGATGAAAATAGTCGATCTGGGTTTTGTCGGCGAGCCCACGAAAGTCGACCCGCATATCATCGAGGTGATGATCGAATCCGACCTCATCCCGGTTATCGCCCCGCTCGGCGTCTCCCGCGAGGGGCACACCTACAATATCAATGCCGACACATTTGCCGGCGAACTCGCCGTAAAGATGCTTGCCAACCGATTGCTGCTGCTCACCGATGTGGAAGGAGTGCTCGACGCAAAGGGCAACTTGATCCAGCGGCTGACGATCGAGGACGCGCGCGCGCTGATCGAGGACGGGACGATCAAGGGCGGCATGATCCCGAAAATCGAGAGCTGCATTTCGGTGGTGCAGAATGGCGTGGAAGGCGTGGTCATCATCAATGGCCTGCAACCCCATGCGGTTCTGCTGGAGCTTTTCACCGACCATGGTGCTGGCACGCTGCTCAGCCTGGGCCGCGCGACGCCTGAGAAGTGAAACGTTTTTCTCACACCCGCGCCTGGGTCTTCGATCTGGACAACACGCTCTACCCGGCCTCGTGCAACCTGTTCGCGCAGATTGACCAGCGCATGGGTGCGTTCATCGCCGAGCATCTGAAGTTGCCATTGGACGCGGCGCGAAAACTTCAGAAAAGCTATTACCGCGAATATGGTACGACGCTGTCGGGGCTGATGGCCGTGCACGGGCTCGAACCAAAAATGTTCCTCGACTATGTGCACGACATCGACGTGTCGATCGTGCCCCGCTCTCCAGCGCTGGCGGCGGCGCTCAAAGCCTTGCCGGGGAAGAAATACATCTTCACCAACGGCTCGCGCGCGCATGCGGAGAATGTCGCTGGCCAGCTCGGCGTGCTCGATGCGTTTGACGGCGTATTCGACATCGGCGATTGCGGCTTCGTGCCGAAGCCCGACCCTTCAGCCTATGACGCGTTCCTCAAGGCCCATAATGTGGCCGCGCGCGAGGCGGCCATGTTCGAGGACATGCCGCATAATTTGCAAGTCCCGCACGCGCTTGGCATGGTCACCGTGCTGGTGCATTCGGACACTTACGACCACCCCATCCAGCGTGAGATCAAGCAGTGGGTTGAGCCGCCGGAACATGTGCATCACATGACGGACGATTTGCCCGGGTTTCTACAAGACCTGCACCACACATTGACAACTTAACCGCGCCAATCGCAGATAGGCGGCCAACATTCCAACCTCAGTCAAGAACCTGACCCGGGGCCGCATCAAGCCATGTCACACGACGATCTGAAAAAAACCATCGACGAAGCCTTCGAGCGCGGTGGCGAATTTGACGCCAGCGCGAAGGGCGAAGTGCGCGATGCGGTGGAGGCCGCGCTTGAGCTGCTCGATTCCGGCAAAGCCCGTGTCGCGGAAAAACAAGGCGATGACTGGATTGTCAATCAGTGGCTGAAAAAGGCCGTGCTGCTGTCATTCCGGCTCACCCCGGCCGAAATAATCAGCGGCGGGCCTGGCGGGGCAAGCTGGTGGGACAAGCTGCCGTCGAAATTCTCCGGCTGGGACGCGGCGCGCTTCGAGGAGGCGGGCTTCCGCGCGGTCCCGAACTGCATCGTGCGCCGCTCCGCCTATATCGCGCCGAACGTGATCCTGATGCCGAGCTTCGTTAATCTGGGTGCTTACGTCGACAGCGGCACCATGGTCGACACCTGGGTGACCGTCGGCTCCTGCGCGCAGATTGGCAAAAATGTTCATCTCTCGGGCGGTGTGGGCATCGGCGGCGTGCTGGAGCCGTTGCAGGCCGGGCCCGTCATCATCGAGGACAATTGTTTTATCGGCGCACGCTCGGAAATCGTCGAAGGCGTTGTCGTTGGCGAGGGGTCCGTTATATCCATGGGCGTCTTCATCACTCGCTCGACAAAGATCATCGACCGTGCGACCGGCGAGATTCATATGGGCAGGGTTCCGCCCTATTCGGTGGTCGTGTCTGGTTCGTTGCCCGGCAAGCCGCTGCCGGACGGGACGCCCGGACCGTCGCTCTATTGCGCTGTGATTATCAAAACGGTGGATGAGAAGACGCGCTCCAAGACTTCGCTCAACGAGCTGTTGCGAGATTAGGTCTTTGCCAGCTCAATTGAACAAACTGGAGACCGATTTCTCGGCAGAGGTGCGGGCGATGGCTTCGCCGAGCAGGGGAGCGATGGAGAGCAGGCGGATATTCTTCGCCGCCCGAACCTCTTCGGTGGGCAGGATGGAGTCTGTAATAACCAGCGTTTTTAACTCCGATGCGGCGATGCGCGCGACAGCACCCCCCGAGAGCACCCCGTGAGAGATATAGGCGCTGACTTCGCTGGCGCCCTGTTCGAGCAGCGCCTCGGCGGCATTGCACAGGGTGCCGCCGGAATCGACCAGATCGTCCACCAGAATGCAGGCCTGGCCCCTGACCTTGCCGATGACATTCATGACTTCCGATTCACCGGCGCTTTCACGGCGCTTGTCGATGATGGCCAGCGGCGCGCCGATGCGTTTCGCCAATCCGCGCGCGCGTACGACGCCGCCCACATCGGGGGAGACCACCATCACCTTGCCGGGTTCAAAATTTTCCTTGATGTCGGCGATTTTTACCGGCGCGGCGTAGAGATTGTCGGTCGGGATGTCGAAAAACCCCTGGATTTGCCCGGCATGCAAATCAACGGTCAGCACCCTGTCCGCGCCCGCGCGCGTGATGAGATTGGCGACCAGTTTTGCGGATATGGGCGTGCGCGGGCCGACTTTCCGGTCCTGCCGGGCATAACCGAAATAGGGGATGACCGCGGTGATGCGGCGTGCCGAGGCCCGGCGCAGGGCATCGATCATAATAAGCAATTCCATCAGATGGTCGTTGGCCGGATAGGAAGTGGATTGCAGGACGAACACGTCCTCGCCGCGCACATTCTCTAAAATCTCGACAAATATTTCCATATCCGCGAAGCGGCGCACGGAACATTTCGTCAAAGGGAGATCGAGATATGCGGCAATCGCCTCCGCGAGAGGAAGATTAGAGTTGCCCGCGACCAGTTTCATGCCCCGCTCCCCAGCTCGGCAAGAAGATTATCCGCGACGCCAGGAGTGCGTCGGCTGTTCATGCAAGGGCCCTTTGTAGCAATGCCCCATGGGCATGTAAACCGGCCCTGGCCCGCACGGATCAGCTTTTGCCCTTGGCGATCATTTTTATGATTTCGGTTGCGGCAGCGTTGCCGGCAGAGAGTGCGACCGCCCCCCAGGAGCGGTCCAGTGAGCCCTTCGGCACCTCACTTTTCTGCTCCACGGTCCCCAGATGGTCGCCCGTTGAACTGAGCAATTGCCAATCGATTCTGACACTCTGCGTCTTGGCGGTTTTTCCCTTCCCCATGGTCACTTTGCCGTTGATCTTATAAATATTGCTGCCGCTGTTGCGGGCAATATGTATGCCTTTGAACGCCAGCTGTCTGCGGATGGCATTGGCCAGGGTTGTCCGGCCATCGCCGGGCGCTCCGCTTACTGGCGACACAAGTATCGCGATACGTTTCTTGCCCGTGCCGGTTGACGCGGTACGGCTTGAGCTTCTGGCTGGCGGATGTTGCGCGGCAGGGGTGCTTCGAGCGGCAGGAGTAGCAGCAGCGGCGCCTTGCTTTGGCAGCCATACGGCAAGATCCTCCGCGGTCTTCGCGGCGATCTTCTGCAAGGCGGCATTATTGATTGAGCTCCAGGGCTTCGCACCGGTCTTGGCCGGAACGGCTTCCTCGCCGAGGATGCGGTGGACGCGGTTGCCTGATTTGTCTCTCACATCCCAGATGAAGGAGAATTTTTCACTTTTCGCCTCGTTCGACTGGGCGAGAAATCCTTGCACCGTGTAGGTGGCGGTTTTATCTATGTCCGCGACGACGGTAATTTTTTTCTGTTGCACGGCGGCAACGAGCTGTCCATTCAGATATTTGCCAATTGCCGCCGGCGGGCCAATGATGGGGGCAAAGGCAATCGAAGGCACATTACTGGAAGTCGCGCCCTCGCCGGAACCGCCGAATACACCACCCAGCGAACCGCCCGAACAGCCCGCAAGGCTCACCGCCAGCCCCGACAACAGAGCCAGCACAGCCAGCCAGATATTGATGCGCCCCGCTACAGCACTTCGCATGCTCAACACTCGTTCGCGCTCCATATCACTCTTATGCTCCAGGATATACCAATAATTCAAGGGTTTGGCTGGATCCTGTTCACCTCACAGCTTCGATTTGTACAGCGTCTGGGCCAAACCGTCCAGCCGTTGCGGTGAGCGGTTTTTTCTCAAAACCATTTCGGTCATGACACAATATCACTCGATCAAAATGGCGGAGATTTGACGGCCATAGCCGGCTTCATTGTCATGACAGGATCGCCGGTAGCTGAAAAATCGTTGTTTGTCACCATAGGTGCACAGTTGCAAATTTTCGACTTGCCCCGCGCCGTCCCTCTCCAGGCGCATCGCCACATAGCCGTTGAGGTCGAAATGCGGCCGCGCATCCCGGCTCTTGC
>JADFHH010000153.1 GCA_022567275.1 Pseudomonadota bacterium
CAAGGGTTGCAGGTTCCTGGAGTCCGCGCGAATCGGCTAATTTCGTTTGGAATAGGCGCTCGTTGGCTAAAAGACCGGCATCCAATTGACTGGCTTGTGCAGCCCACCCCTGTCTGCCAGCACCGTAACTACCACCACTATCTTCCCACCAACGGCTTTCAAAGCAGGACGCGCTCTCCGCCTTGGAAACATTAACACGGTTTAAATTTTCCATAAAATTTTTAGGTTGTGACATTGTGATGCTGTTACCATTAATCGATACGGTCTGACTTGTTTGGGCGTTCGTAAATGGCATAATTGGTTTAAATGACACACATTCCGCATTAGACGACACCACATTTATTCCTGCATCGTTATTCGCCTGGTCTACCCTTTGCAAATCAAACTTCCAATCCACCTGCACATACGACAATAATAGACTACGGACGTCAGGTGTAATGATACTCCATTGGACATTACTGGTACTGGCAGAGTTAGCTGCCACCCTTTGATAAAATACATTCTCTGGGTTTAAGTCAAGACTGGCAGCATACTCAAGGATACTTAGTTCAGTTGCTTTACCGATTTGCATGTTTTAATTGGTTACAACAAAATAATATTGCAGTGGATTACAGTGAATTACAGTGAATTACGGTGTATTACGGTGAATTACGGTGAATTACGGTGACAGTAACCGAATTAAATTCGTTTCCCCTTTCGTCCGCGTTTTCGCGGCGTGAGTTTGCGTTTTAATTTCTCTTCCAAATTATGGTTGCCGCAACCCCGTGATTACGGTGACAGTAACCGAATTAAAATCGTTTCCCTATTTGATCCGCTTTTTTTGCGGCGAGAGTTTGCGTTTAAATTTCTCTTCCAGGGATTCAAGAAACCTGGCGTCGCCGATTGGCCTCGCGGCCTGGATCAACTCCGGCGGTGAGATCGAACATGGCGCTTAAGCGCCTGACCCCACGTCATTTACCAGCAGCGATCGCCGCCCCGATCAGCGCCAGCGCGTCTTTCGAATCCCATTCCGCCGGGCCGACCAGGCGGCCGATCTGCTGGCCCTGAGCGTTGATCAGCAGGGTGGTGGGCATGCCGATGACCTTGAGCGCGGAGGTCACTTTGCCGGAAGAATTATTGTACAGCTTGAGGTGCCGCACCTTGATCTCCTGCAGGAATTTGCGCGGCTTTTCGAGACCGCCCCGGTCGACGCTGAGGGCGACGACATCGAACTCAGCTCCCCCCAGTTCCGCCTTCAACCGGTCGAGCGTCGGCATTTCCTTGCGGCAGGGCCCGCACCAGGTGGCCCACAGATTGAGCAGCACCACCTTGCCGCGCCACGCGTCCAGCGATGTCGCGGTCCCATCATCGGTGACGAATTCAATCTCCGGAATGTCCTTAGGGACGGCGCTGGCGACGAAGGTGATCATCTCGCCAACCGAATAGGCGGCAAGACCCGTGGCCTGTTTCCCATCCGGCGCGACATTGCCATTGTCCCCCATATTCACGTATACCGCCCCGAACAGTGCGCCAATCGCCAGCGCGCCCGCGAGTGCTATCGTCCGGGCCGATGTTTTCTTTGGCGTCTTGCCGGTTTTCTTATTAGCCATGGCGGCGGTCCTGGAAGGTTTTCAATGACGAACGAAATGTGGGGCGGCCGGTTTGCCTCGGGGCCCGCCGGGATAATGGAGGAAATAAACGCCTCTATCGATTTCGACAAGCGGCTCAGTGCGCAAGATATCGCCGCATCGATAGCGCATTGCGAAATGCTGGCCCAAACCGGCATCATCTCGCGCGATGATGGCGAAGCTATTGTGAAAGGTCTAGACACGATTGCGTCAGAGCTTGAGGCGGGAAGCTTTGAATTTTCGCGCGCTCTGGAAGATATTCACATGAATATCGAGGCGCGCCTTACCGCGCTCATCGGCCCGGTCGCGGGCAAGCTGCACACCGCGCGCTCGCGCAACGATCAGGTGGCGACGGATTTCAAGCTCTATATTCGCGAGTGTCTGGGGTCGCTCGACGCATTGCTGCGCGCATTGCAGCAGGCGCTGGCGCAAAAGGCGCTCCTCCATGCCGCAACCGTGATGCCGGGCTTCACCCATTTGCAAACCGCGCAGCCGGTCACCTTCGGGCATCATTGCCTGGCCTATGTGGAGATGCTGGCCCGCGACCGGAGCCGGTTCGCCGATGCGCGCAAGCGGGCCAATGAATGTCCGCTGGGCGCCGCCGCCCTGGCCGGGACATCGTTTCCCATCGACCGGGAACAAACAGCCCATGCGCTTGGCTTCGACCGGCCCATGGCCAATTCGCTCGATGCGGTTTCCGACCGTGATTTCGTGCTTGAGACCCTGTCGGGCGCGGCGATTACGGCGATGCATCTGTCGCGTCTTGCCGAAGAGATCGTGCTGTGGTCGTCCGACCGGTTCGGGTTCGTGAAATTATCCGATAGCTTCACCACCGGATCGTCGATCATGCCGCAAAAACGCAACCCCGACGCGGCGGAGCTGGTGCGCGCCAAGTCGGCGGCCGTATTCGCCGCCTTCACGCAGCTGCTGATCGTCATGAAGGGCCTCCCCCTGGCCTATTCGAAGGACATGCAGGAAGACAAGATACCGGCCTTCACGGCGCTCGACACCCTGGCGCTGATGCTGGCGGCCATGACCGGCATGGTGGGCGATATGCAACCCGACAAGGAGGCCATGGGAAAAGCGGCGGGAGCGGGTTATTCCACCGCGACCGATCTGGCCGACTGGCTGGTGCGCGAGCTGGATATGCCGTTCCGCGATGCGCACAAGGTCACGGGCGCGATTGTCGCTAGGGCGGAATCCGCCGGCGTCGCGCTGTCAGATATGCCTTTGGCCGAGATGCAGAAAATAGAACCGGGCATCGACGATGCCGTTTTCAGCGTGCTGAGCGTTGAAACTTCAGTTGAAAGCCGGAAAAGTTACGGCGGAACGGCGCCTGAAAATGTTCGCAAAATGGCGCAAGGGTGGATAAAGCGTTTGGAAAATGAGTCTACATCGGGCTAAAATATGGGGCACGGCAATTGGAGCGACCTGACATGCGCAGAGCACTGACATCCCTTCTTGCGGCACTTCTGGTGTCCGCCATCGGCCTCACCGCGTGTGGCCGGAAGGGTCCGCTCGAGCGCCCGCCTGCGGCCAGGGCGGCAAATGCACAAGAAGCCGAAGCCGGCAAACCCGGTGCTCCCAACCGTCCCTTCATACTCGACAGACTGCTGCAATAACCTTGGCCGCAGCGAGCATCCCATGCATCATTTCGCTTATAAGGACGGCGTCCTGCACGCCGAAAATGTCTCCCTGGAGGTTATCTCGTCCGGGGTGGGCACCCCGTTCTATTGCTATTCCCACGCTACCCTGACGCGCCACTACAAGGTGTTCGCTAACGCATTCGCCGGCGCGCGCACGCTCATATGCTATTCGGTCAAGGCCAATTCCAACCTCGCCGTGCTGAGAACATTGGCGCAATCGGGCTCGGGTATGGATGTGGTGTCGGAAGGCGAGCTGCGCCGCGCCCGCGCCGCCGGGGTCGCGCCGGAAAAAATCGTCTTTTCCGGCGTCGGCAAAACCAAGGCCGAAATGGTTTTTGCGCTGAGTGAGGGCATCTATGCGTTCAACGTCGAATCGCAAGGCGAACTCGCCGCGCTAAGCGCGGTCGCGGCGGCGGGCGGGCACCTCGCGCGCATCGCCATCCGGGTCAATCCCGATATCGACCCAAAAACCCACAAAAAAATTTCCACCGGCAAGGGGGGCGACAAGTTCGGCGTCCCGTTTTCGCAAGCGCGCGAACTTTACGCCCAGGCCGCCGCGCTGCCCGGTATCCAGGTTCGCGGCGTCCATATGCATATCGGCAGCCAGATCACCGATCTCAAACCCTTCGCCGATGCCTTCGCGCTGATGCGGGAGCTGGCCGGGCAGTTGCGCGAGGATGGCCAGACAATCGAATTCATCAATTTCGGCGGCGGCCTGGGCGTGCCCTATCGCGGCGATGAAGATATTCCGCCGCACCCGGACGAATACGCAAAGATCGTGCTTGGGGCGGCGCAGGATATGAACGTCAGGCTGCTGTTCGAGCCGGGCCGCATGATCGCCGCCAATGCCGGGATTCTGGTGGCGCGGGTGCTCTATACCAAAGCTGGCGCGGACAAGACATTCGTCATTATCGACGCGGCAATGAACGATCTTCTCCGCCCGACGCTCTATGAGGCGTGGCACGAGATATGGCCGCTGCGCGAGGCATTGAAGGAACACCCCGTAGTGACCACCGACGTGGTCGGCCCGGTTTGCGAAACCGGCGATTATCTTGCGCTTGAGCGTGAATTGCCGCCCTTTGGCGCGGGCGATCTGATGGCGGTGATGACGGCCGGCGCTTATGGCGCGGTCCTGTCCTCCACCTACAACACCCGCCCGCTCATCCCCGAAGTGATGGTCAGGGACGGCCAATATGCGGTGATCCGGCCACGGCCCTCCTATGACGAGTTGCTGGCGCGCGATCGCGTGCCGGACTGGCTGTAACAGACACGCGAGGAGTTCCCTGCCATGAGCCGCTTGCCCCCTCTCACACCCGATCGACTCAACCCTGAGCAGAAGCGGGTTTATGACAATATTTCAGGTGATGTGCGGCGTCAGAAGGCACGCAAACATCCCATAATCAATGACGACGGAACCCTGATCGGTCCGTTCAACGCCCTGCTCTACGCACCCGGAATTGGCGATGCGGTACAAAAGCTTGGCGCGGCATTGCGCTTTGAGTCCTCGCTGCCGGGCCATTTGCGCGAACTGGCGATTTTAATGGTGGCGCAGCGCTGGCGCGCCAACTATGAGTGGGTTGCGCACGCCCCCATCGCGGCGCGCGAAGGGCTGGAGGATGCGGTCATCGAGGCCGTGAAGGCGGGGCGGACGCCCGACGCTCAGGCGGACGTGCAAGGCGTACATCGCTTTGTCAGCGAGCTGTTGGAAACCCGGCGCGTGAGCGATGAAACCTACACGCAAACCCGTGCGCTGATCGGCGAACAGGGCCTGGTGGAGCTTGTCTCGCTGGTGGGCTACTACGCGATCATTTCCGGTCTGCTGAACGGCTTCGAGGTGGCCGTGCCCGAGGGCGAGCCGCTGCCCTTTGGCGCGTAGTCAGGATAGATTGCCATGCATATCGCGATCATCGGTTGCGGCGAAGTGGGCGGGGCATACGCCCGCGCACTCAACTCCAGGGCGGCGCTGTCCCTGTGCGACATTCTCCCCACCGGCCGCCCGCGCGCGTTGGCCGATGAACTGGGCCTTGAGTTGCACGCCAAGCCTGGCGAATGGTTGCGCGCCTGCGAATTCACTATTGCCGCCGTGCCCGGCCGGGCCAGCCCGGATGC
>JADFHH010000154.1 GCA_022567275.1 Pseudomonadota bacterium
AGGCGCTTCTCGTCCCTGGCCTCGATCAACTCGTGGACCAGGGCCGCCGCCGTGATGAAGCCGACGGTGACGCCCTTCTGGCAGGCGGCCAGACCGAGGCGGCTGACGTTTCCCCGGCATAGCGGACCAGGTTGTAAATTACTTTTGGACCACTTGGAGGGAAGTTATGAGCACGCGCAGGATTTACACGGATGAATTTAAGACGGCTGCGGTATCGCGGCTTTTGGATGGGGGAGAAAAGCCGAGCCATGTTTCGCGGGAGCTTGGCGTGACGATGACACAATTGAAGACCTGGAAACTTGAGCAGCAGGCGGCGGGATCGGCAGCGGCCCTTGCCCGCCAGAAGGCGGATACGACGGAACTCCAGCGTCTTCGTCGAGAAAACAAACGTCTGGCAGAAGAGAATGAAATTTTGCAAAAGGCCTCGATTTTTTTCGCCAAGCGGGCGGAGACCGTGTGATGGCCAAGCTGAATTTCATCTCCGCCCATGAGAAAGCCCACAAGGTTCGCCGCATGTGTTTGGCCCTCTGCGTTTCGCGCAGTTGGTTCTATCGGTGGCGCGATAACGCTGGCGCCCGCCTTGCCAAACAGGCCGAAGAAGCGCAGCTGGTGGATAGAATTCGTCGCGTTTTCAAAGCCAGTCGCCAGACCTATGGCAGTCCCCGCATTCATCGCACCTTGTGCGCTGAAGGGTGGGACGTCTCGAAACATCGCGTTTCCACCGTGATGAAAGAAAACGACATTCATCGCAAAAAGCGCAAAAAAAGGGTGCCCGTCACGACCGACAGCCGTCATGAATTCAGGATTGCGCCAAACCTTTTGAACCGCAATTTCAGCGCCTGTGCGCCGGATCGCATTTGGCTGGCGGATATCACCTATGTGCCGACGGACGAGGGTTGGCTGTATCTGGCCGCCATCAAGGATATGGCGACCCGGGAAATCGTCGGCTGGAGCATGGATGACCACCTGAAAAGCACGCTTTGTGAAAGCGCCTTGCGCATGGCGATCCTGCATCGCAATCCGCCACCGGGCCTCATCCACCATTCGGATCGGGGCGTTCAGTATGCCTGCAACGATTATCGGAACATGTTGAAGGCCCGTCGCATCAATCCCTCCATGAGCAGGAAGGGCGATTGTTACGATTGTGATTATGTTGCTGCGGCTTGATGGTCTGACCCCTGTTACGATTGACCCTGTGTCATTGCATTGACGTGTCGGCCATCAGGTCGCCCTGGCAACGGGCGAGATGTGACTTCATAGGAGCCTGACGGGTGCGCCCCTTCACAGTCCTGTCCTCTCTAAACGGTGCTCGGGTATCATCATTCAGGGAGAGACCAATGGACAACATAAACTCAGCGACAATTATAATCGGCGTCGATACCCATAAATCCACGCATGTCGCCGTGGCGATAAATACGCAAGGAGCGCGGTTGGCGGCTCTTTCAATCCCGGCAAACGCCAAGGGATATCAAGAGTTGGAAAGTTGGTCCCGCGCCCTGGGGGAAATTGAAGCGTTTGGGATTGAAGGAACCGGATCATACGGAGCTGGGTTGTCGAGATCGCTCCTCTTGCTGGGGCATAAAGTCATCGAAGTCACGCGGCCAAACCGCCAATTGCGTTACCGCCATGGTAAAACTGATAGCCTGGATGCGGAAGGTGCGGCGCGATCCGTACTCAACGGGCAGGCTATGGCGAAACCCAAGACCCAAACCGGACCCGTTGAAATGATACGGCATCTGAAAATCGCGAGAGACACCGCCGTAAAGTGCCGGACTCAGGCTATGGTGACACTTAAAACATTGATCATTAACGCGCCTGCCGAACTGCGTGGCGTATTGGATTCGATCAAAGGAAAAATCGCCTTGATCCGCTACGTCGCCGCGTTCAGGCCAGGTAAAATAACGTCGACCACAGCATCAGCCAAAACCGCAATGCGGGCCCTCGCCAGGCGTTGGCTTATTCTGCATGAAGAAATACAAACGCATGATAAAGAGTTGGAACGATTGGTTATCGCCAAGATGCCGAGCTTGATGGCTTCCCACGGGATTGGCACAATGACCGTGGCTGAAATGCTCATTCTGGTCGGCGATGACCCCTCTCGTATTAAATCTGAAGCAGCACTCGCCAAACTCTGTGGCGTTTGCCCAATACCAGCCTCTAGTGCAGGGCAGCGGAAATGGCGACGCCATTTCTCAAGCCGCCAACGGCTTGCCTTGATAGGTCCATCGAAAGGGCTTGGCGAGAGTTCGGTTGAAATACGCGATGAAGGCTTCGATCCTCGCCTTGAGTTCGTCGGTCGAACGGAAGTTGCCGCGACGGATCACCTTGCGGACCAGGATCGAGAACCAGATCTCGATCTGATTGAGCCACGACGCGTGGCGCGGCGTGAAGTGGAAGCGGATGCGATGGCCGGGATCGCGCAGGAAGGCCTCGCGCGTCGCCATCGAGCGCAGCACGCCGCTCTTGCCTTTCTCCCCGAGGTCGCCGTCGATGCCGCTACGATCGGCGACCAGCCTGACCACGCTTTCGGAAAGGTGGATGTTCAGGTTGTCGGCGATGATGTCCCATTCGGTCACGTCCGCCGCGCCGGCGATCAGCCGGTCGAGGAAGCGGGCGAAGTCGTCTTCGGTGCGCCGCGCGCCGATGATGCCGCACACCTGGCCGGTGGCGACATCGAAACCGGCGATCAGGGTCTGGGTGCCATGGCGGATGTATTCGTATTCCTGTCGTTCCACCATGCCCGGCTTGAGCGGCAGCGTCCGGGCCGCCCGCTCGAGCGCCTGGATGCCGGTCATCTCGTCGACCGAGACGGTGCGAACCCCGTCGGCCGCCCGTTCCAGCGCGCCGGCGTAGACGGTGCAGATGTCGCTGCACTTGTCGTCGAACCGCTCATCCGGCCTGGCCGTCAGCCAATAGCGGATGCGGTGCGGCTTCAAGTCCGACTCTTTTAAAAAAGCGTCCCACCGAGCGTTGCGAGATGCTGTCCACGATGCCGCGTCGCATCGCCTCGTCGGCGACTTCCTGCTGCGACCAGTGGGTGATCGGCCGGGCGCTAACGGACGGCCGTTCGCAGGCGATGGCGATGATCGCGCAAATCTGCTCGGCGGTGAACGTGGCCGGGGCGCCGCTCTTCGGCGCATCCGACAGGCGCACCGCAACCTCGACCCCCGCCGGGCTCGACAGCCAACGCTTGCGCCACCGGCGCACCGTCTTCGGCCATACCCCAAGGCGGCGCGCGATCTCGCGCACGCCGACGCCGTCATCGGAGAGCAGAATGATCCGCGCCCGCAACGCCACCTGCTGGGGCGCGGTATGGGCGCGCTGGAGCCCTTCAAGGGTGCGGCGCTGGTCATCATCGAGCCGGATCGGGGATGCGGACAATCGAGCCATCGGAGCCTCCATGGGTGCAAGCAAGGCCCGAGGGATAAGATAATCAGAACTGAAAAACCACAATATCTTGTGTGAATAGGCGATCAACCCGACAAATCTTGCGGGGTGTGACAAATCCGACTCACCCAACAAGCGCCAATGGAGTCGCCTCTTCCACTATGCTGTACTAGCCAAACCAGCCAACGTCGGTTGACCAAGTAAATCATTGTTATTTCAAAGGAATTTTCAGCCAAGAGACGCTGGCGATATTACCGCTTCCGGACACACACCGGACACACACCAAAAATTTTCTTCTAACTTATTGACCTAATTCAATAAATTGGCTGGGGGACCTGGATTCGAAGGAGTTACCCTGGTCGGCCCCCATTGAGTGGTCCAGTTTGAATGTTAGTGCATGACCGGCCTGGTTGCCATCGGAACGATGGTTTCCGGAGCCGGCGGGCGGTAACCCAGAGCACTGTGTGGCCTCTTGGTGTTGTAGTGTTTCCTCCATTCTTCAATGATGATCTGCGCTTCTTTCAGGCTGTAGAAGATTTCTCCGTTTAGCAACTCGTCCCTGAAACGGGCGTTGAAGCTTTCACAGTATCCGTTCTCCCATGGTGACCCCGGCGTGATATAGGCCGTCTTTGCCCCAACTGCGCTGATCCAGTCTCTGACGGCCTGGGCAACAAACTCAGGACCGTTGTCGGACCGGATAAAGGCGGGAACCCCGCGCAGGATGAACAGATCCGTCAGTACATCTATGACGTCGGTCGAGTTGAGCTTGCGCTTTACCCGGATCGCCAGACATTCACGGCTGTGCTCATCGAGAATGTTCAACGTCCTGAAGACCCGTCCGTCATCGGTTCTGTGGTGGACAAAGTCATACGACCAGACGTGGTCGCGGTACTCTGGTCGCAGCCTTACGCATGAGCCGTCATTCAACCAGAGCCGTCCCTTTTTGGGTTGTTTCATCGGCACTTTCAGCCCCTCACGTCGCCACAGGCGCTCAACGCGCTTGTCATTGACCTGCCAACCCGCATCTCTCAGCAAAGCGGCGATCCGGCGATAGCCATATCGGCCATACTGCCGAACCAGCTCGATCATGTCCGCCACAAGGCGTTCTTCATCTTCTCGGCCCCTTGGTCGATGCCGCTGGGTTGATCGATGTTGGCCAAGCACGCGACAGATCCGGCGCTCGGATACATTCAGCCTGCCACGTATATGATCGATGCAGATCCGGCGACGTGCGGGGCTTAGAAGTTTCCCCTTGCAGCCTCGGTCAGGATCAACTTCTCCAGCGTCAGATCAGAAACAGCCCGGCGAAGATGCTCGTTCTCCTTCTGAAGACGCTTGAGTTCCTTCACCTGGTTGCTTCCCATGCCACCATATTGCTTGCGCCAGCGGTAGTACGTTTGCTCCGAAACGCCAATCGATCTAATCGCGTCGATCCGCGCCTTGCCTTGCCCGACAAGAACATCAACCTGTCGCAGCTTGATTACAATTTCCTCCGGCTTGGGTCGTTTGTTCGCCATGATTGGTCCTCCTTATCCTAACTATAGGGATGGACCACTTCTTGGGGGGAGGACCATTAGGCCTTGATCATCACGGATACTCCGGCGTTCTCAGCCAAACGGCTTGCTGGATAATATCAGGGTGAAAGCGGTGGCGCCGATACGAGATTTTTTGCATCGGTGAAATCTATCATCCAATCACTCACGCCCCGGAGTTAACTTGACAGACCCCTATGTGCCAAGAGAAGTCGATTGAAATTCTAAGAAACAACAGTGATTTATAGATATTTCCTGAGGAATAACTTTAGGCCACGTTCTCTTCCGTCGAAAAGCCGTCCTCGTGGCACTTGAGGCGGCAGGGCGCGCCGTCAAGGCGGGTCTCCAGCGTCACGTTCCGGCCCCAGAGCCGTCGCGCATAGGCGAGCGTCTTCTTCGCATAATCCATATGCAAATCCCGCCCGTC
>JADFHH010000155.1 GCA_022567275.1 Pseudomonadota bacterium
GCCGGTATATTCGATCACATGGCCGGTGCCCCCCGCGGTGCCCATTTCACCGATGATCGATAAGATGATGTCCTTGGCGGTGACGCCGCTCGGCAGCGCGCCATTCACGCACACCCGCATGTTTTTCGCCTTGTTCTGGATCAGCGTCTGGGTGGCCAGCACATGCTCCACTTCGGTGGTGCCGATGCCGTGGGCCAGCGCGCCGAACGCGCCATGGGTGGCGGTGTGGCTGTCGCCGCACACGATGGTCGTGCCGGGCAGGGTAAAGCCCTGCTCGGGGCCGATCACGTGGACGATGCCCTGGCGCACGTCGACCTCATTAAAATATTCGACGCCGAATTCCGCGCAATTGTCCGCCAATGTATCGATCTGGAGTTTTGATTCAGGGTCGTCGATGCCGCCCGCCCGGTTGGTGGTCGGCACATTGTGATCGACCACGGCGAGGGTTTTTTCCGGCGCGCGCACTTTTCGGCCGGTCATACGCAACCCCTCGAACGCCTGCGGGCTGGTCACTTCATGGACCAGATGGCGGTCGATATAGATGAGGCAGGTGCCGTCATCGCTTTCATCGATCAGATGATCGTCCCAGATCTTGTCGTAAAGCGTTTTGCCCATGTGTCGTTATCTCCCGATCTCGCGTGGCCCGACTATACGCTATTGTGATAGCGTTTTGCGGTGAAGCTGACAATTGCGCAAGGAGAGATACGCCCATGGACGAAGAACTGCGCGCCGCCGCCCGCGAGCATTTGATTCGCTACGGCCAGGGCGATATTGACCGGCTCTATGTCTCCGCCAAGGGCGCCACGGTGCGCGACGACGAGGGCCGTGAAATTCTCGATTTCACTTCCGGCCAGATGTGCGCCACCCTGGGCCACAGCCATCCGGCCATCGTCAAGGCGATACAATCGGGCGCTGAAGACGCCATTCACATGTTCTCCGGCATGATCCCGGAACCGGTGGCGAAACTGGCGAAAAAGCTTGCCGAATGGCTGCCAAAGCCCCTCAGCCGTGCGATGTTCGTCAACACCGGTTCCGAAAGCAACGAAGCGGCGCTGCGCATGGCCAAGCTGGTGACAGGCGGCTATGAGGTCATTGCGCTGGGCGGTTCCTGGCACGGGGTGACGGGCCAGGCGGCGGCAGCCTCCTTCGCCAGCGACCGGCGCGGCTATGGGCCGAAAGTGCCCGGCGTCACGGTCATTCCCGAACCCTATGCCTACCGCTGCCCGATCGGCCATTGCCGCGATGCCTGCGATATGAGCTGCATGAAGGTGGGGCTCAAAATGTTCGATATGGCTTGCGAGGGCGCCCCGGCGGCGATTATCGCGGAACCCATATTGAGCGCCGGCGGCGTAATCGTCCCGCCCAAGGGTTATTTCAAGACGCTTCATGAGCAAGCGAAAAAGCGCGGCATGATGCTGATCTTCGATGAGGCGCAAACCGCCTTTGGCCGCATTGGCCACAAATTCGCCGCGACGCAGCTTGGCGTGACGCCCGATATCATGACCGTGTCGAAAACCCTGGGCGGCGGTTTGCCGCTGGCGGCGACCATCACCAGCGATGATATCGAGCAACAGGCCCATGACAAAGGCTACTCATATTACACCAGCCACGTGTCCGACCCGTTGCCCGCGCTTGCCGGGCTAGCGGTTCTGGAAACGGTGGAGAAAGAAAATCTGATTGCCCGGGCCAGTGAGATCGGCGGTTATTTGCGCGATCATCTGGAAAGCCTGCAACAGAAATACGAGGCCATCGGCGAGATTCGCGGCCAGGGCCTGCTGCTCGGCATCGAGCTGGTGAAAGACCGGGAGAGCCGGGAACCGCATCTCGAACTCGGGCAAATTACAACCCGGCGTTGCATGGAGCTGGGGCTGTCGATGAACATCAAGCTCAGACCCGAGCGCGGCGCGGTCTGGCGCATCGCCCCGCCGCTGACAGTCACCCGCGCGGAAATCGACCAAGGCGTTGAAATACTCGACCGGGCGCTTCGCGAGGGGCTGGATGAAGTTTCGAAAAACGGTGTGGCGTAATGCAATAAAACTTCGAAAGCGGGCGGGATGGGTCAACTCTCACGAAAAATCGCTCTGTCACGAATTCACTGGTAACGGGATATTAACTCTGGTAATACAACTATCACGGGCATATTCGCTCTCTGACCCAGGCGGATTCGACCCTGCGTTTTCGCGTTTACCCTCACCTGTGCGGAAATGCTCCATACGCGGACCCGTGGCTCCACCACCCCACTCCCCTTGGGGCCACGGGTCTGGTGGAGCCGGCTTGAACGGATCATGCTTTAGCCCCGGCCAGCGCCCAATAGGCAAAGCCGCCGGTAAACCCGGCCGCCGCGAACAGGCTCATATAGGCCGAAAAAGGCGCCTCCGCGCTCGCCGCCGATCTGGCCAGGATGGGAATGACGGCCAGCGCCGCGCCGCCGGCAAGCGTGTAATAGAGCGCGGAGCGGATGCGCATCACTTCGCCGGCGATGATAGCGATGAGCGCTGGAGCGCCGGTGAGCGCGGGCGCGACCGCGGCGGTGAAAAAAAACGCCGCAAACATGTCCGCCATGATCCAGATAAATTCATCGCCCTGCGCCCCGGCGCGGATTTCATCGCCGAGCCAGAAAATACCAAGCCCGAACAGAACCGCGAGTGCGACCGCACTGGAAATGGCAAAGGCGATCACCACCCGCAGCCAGCGCAGCAGGGTTTTGAAGATCACGGCGCGGCCGCCTCGGCCCGCCGTTTACTCGCCCGCGTTTTCACGCTTGCGGACTTGAGCTGCCCGCACGCCGCCATGATGTCGCGCCCCCTTGGGCTGCGCACCGGGGAAGCATAGCCCGCGCGGTTGACGACTTCGGCGAATTTCTCGATTTGCTCCCAGGCCGAGCATTGATAAGGCGCGCCGGGCCACGGGTTGAAGGGAATGAGATTGATTTTTGCCGGAATGCCGGCCAGCAGCCGCACCAGTTCTTTCGCATCGCCGAGCGTGTCGTTGACGCCCTTGAGCATCACATATTCAAAAGTGATGCGCCTGGCGTTGGACAGCGAGGGATAGTTTCGGCACGCCGCAAGCAATTCGGCAATCGGCCATTTGCGGTTGATGGGCACGAGTTTGTCGCGCAACTCGTCGCGCACCGCGTGCAGGGAGACCGCCAGCATGGTGTTGGCCTCACCCCCCCAGCGCGGGATTTCCGGCACCACGCCGGAAGTGGACAGGGTGATGCGGCGTTTAGAATAGGCCAGCCCGTCGCTGGCGGACGCAATGGCCATGGCGTCGCGCACATGGGCGAAATTATACAGCGGCTCGCCCATGCCCATGAGCACGATATTGGTGATTTTTCGCTCCGCGTCCGGCAGGCCGGTTGCATCTTCGGCCTGTGCCTCGGGCCAGTCGCCCACGCGGTCGCGCGCCACCATGATCTGCCCGGTGATTTCCTGCGGGCTCAAATTGCGCACCAGCTTCTGCGTGCCGGTATGACAGAACGGGCAGGTGAGCGTGCAGCCCACCTGGCTGGAGATACACAATGTGCCGCGCCTCGTCTCGGGAATATAGACGGTTTCGACCAGCGGGCCATCTGCGCCGGGCTTGTCCGGCATGAGCCGAAGAAGCCATTTGCGGGTGCCATCCGTTGAGATTTGTTCGGTGACGATTTCCGGCCGCGCCAGCGACCAGCTTTCGGCAAGTGAGGCGCGCAAATCCTTCGACAGCACGGTCATCTGCTGAAAATCGGTAGCCCCGCGGGCATAAATCCAGTTCCACAGCTGCGCCACGCGCATAGCCTGAGCGCGCTCCGGCACGCCAAGCGCGGCGAATACGCGGGCGAGTTCATCGCGGGAAAGGCCGATCAGCGTCGGCTTGGTGTCAGTGGAGTTGCACATTGCCGGGGAGGCTTAGCACATGCGGGCGATTGATTGGAGTGGTTCGCGTCAGGTTCAGGCGGCCTCGAGCCGCTCCAGTTCCTCCGCGAACTCAAAGCGCAACTGCGCTGCTTCCTCATCGGGAAGCCAGAGCGTCATCTGCGGAAAAATGGTGCGGTAGAGGGAAACGCGCGCGGAGTCCCAGGGGAGTGTCTGCGCGGACCGCGCTTCGGCGAGAATTTTGTGCAGCCGCGCGCGGACCTTGTTGGGGTCGGGCTGGTAGGCGGGCGCGGCTTCCTCCCCGAACAGGTCGGCTTGCGCTTCGTCTTCGAACAGGTCTGGTGTGTCATTGCCGGACATCGGGTCCCCCGCGATCCAAGGGTGCGAATCACATGGGAATCATGCGCGAACGGGCGGGCTGGCGCGAGGGCTGTTGCGCACTTATCCCCCGCCGGGAAAGGGGATTGCGCTTAACAAAGCTTGTGCAAATGATTAGCGTTGCGGCATGAGATTAAGCTGGAACGAGATTCGGGTGCGCGCGGCGGAATTCTCCCGGGAATGGGCAGATGCTCACTATGAGCGAGGTGAAACACAGACTTTCTACAATGAATTCTTTGAAATTTTTGGCGTCAAACGCCGCAAGGTCGCCAGCTTCAAGGAGCCTGTCAAAAAGCTCGGTGACAAGCAGGGATTTATCGACCTTTTCTGGAAAGGCGTTCTTCTCGTCGAACAAAAAAGCGCCGGGCGTGACCTGAAACCGGCAAAGAAGCAGGCACTCGACTATTTCCCCGGCCTCAAGGATCACGAGCTGCCCCGCTTTCTGCTTCTGAGCGATTTTCAAAATTTTGAACTGTACGATCGGGATGAAGATCGCGCGGTCATTTTCAAGCTCCATGAATTGCCAGAATATGTGCAGGAGTTTGGCTTCGTTATCGGCGTTCAGAAACGCACTTTCCGCGATCAGGAGCAGGTCAATGTCGACGCGTCGTATTTCATGGGGCATCTGTACGATGCCTTGGGGGAGAGCGGCTTTGCTGGCCATGACCTGGAGCAATATCTGGTACGCCTTCTGTTCTGCCTGTTTGCCGATGACACCGGCATTTTCGAGCCGCGCGACATTATGGTCGATCTTATCGAGCAGCGGACGAACGAAGATGGCAGCGATACGGGCCAGTGGCTGCACAGCCTGTTCGAAGTCCTGAACACGCCTGAAGACGAGCGGCTTACGACGCTCGACGAAGACCTTGCGCAATTTCCCTATGTCAACGGCGATCTGTTTTCAGAGCGCCTTGCTATGCCCGCATTTTACACCCGGACGCGGCAACTCCTTATCAACGCGTGCAACTTCAACTGGGAAGCGATTTCTCCAGCGATATTCGGCGCTCTGTTCCAGTCGGTGATGGACCAGTCGGAACGGCGTAGGACTGGCGGCCACTACACGACCGAGAAGAATATCATGAAGCTCATCGGGCCGCTCTTCATGGATGACCT
>JADFHH010000156.1 GCA_022567275.1 Pseudomonadota bacterium
ATTCCCGCGCTTGAAACGATCAGGATGCCGCTTTCGGCGACAACCAGCATCCACCTGTCCACCAGTGGCGAATTGCAGAGCGTTGAAGCCCGCCTCAATCTCGGGGCGGGTCATATCATCATTCCCTGGGACCTCAAGCGGGTATTGCAGATGGACAGTGTCAGTCTGAATTTGCGCTATGAGGCCAAGGATGGCCGCATCGATATTCTGCCCTCGAAAGTGGAATGGGGGCAGAGCCGGGCCACGATCTCTGGCACATTCCATCCGGTTAAAGGTCAGGTAGAGGGCAAGATATGGGCGTTCAACCTGAAAGCGGACGACGCCATTCTGGCGGTCGAGGAATACGGCCTGCCGCCGGTCCGTGTGCAAAACTGGTCGGCCAGGGGCACGTTCGACAAGCAGGCCGGGAGGCTCGTGCTGGAGCAGTTCATTATTCAGCTCGAGGATGGGTCGATCGAGTTTAGCGGCACGGTGACCGATGCGCCGGGCTCACCCGAAATCAGGCTTGCGGGCAAGTTCAGCTCCATGCCACTCGAGTCACTGATACAGCTGTGGCCCAAATTTCTCGCCGGTGGCGCGCGCGAGTGGGTCGGCGAGCATGTCAGTGCGGGACATATTTCGGGCGGATCGTTCCGGGTCGATCTGAAAGCAGGTCAACTGGCCGAGTTGGAAGAGGGCGGAGACATCGCCGATTCCGCCGTACAACTTGAGCTCGGCGTCACCGGCCTTGTGATTAACACCATCCGCCGCATGCCGCCTCTCCAGACCGGGGATGCGACCTTGCGGATCAATGGCCGGCGCATGGCGTTCGATGTTCCCGATAGCTGGATTGTTCTGCCTAGCGGCAAACGGGTCATGCTGGGCGCCGGGCGCCTCACCGTCGATGATCTGCGGCCCGATCCCGAGATCGCGCGCATGGAGTTCCAGTCCAGGGGATCGGCCCAGGCGATACTTGAACTTCTCGACCATGAGCCGCTTGGTTATGTGCGCGCAGCGGGCTTGAAGACGAGCGATCTTGGCGGCAAGACGAGCGGCAGCTTCAAGCTGGAATTTCCACTGTTCAACGATCTGGAATTCAAGCACATCAAGCTGCGCGGCACTGTCGATCTGGAAGATGCGACCGTTAAGGGTGCTTTTGGCGGCGTTAATGTGGAAGGGGGCGAACTCACATTCAACGTCACCGAACAGGCTTTGGAAGCGCGCGGCGATATCCTCGTCAACGGCGTGCCGGTGGTGTTGAGCTGGCAGCGGATTTTCGATGCACCGCCCGATAAACAACCTGAGCTGCGTCTGAGCACCGTCCTCGATGAAGCGGCCAGGGAACGGCTGGGCCTCAAGCTCAACCACATGATACGCGGAGCTGTTCCGGTCATCATGTCTATCGCTCAGATGCCATCGGCAGGGAAACGCAGGAAGGTGCGTGTTCAGGCGGACCTTGGCGGTGCGGAACTTATTCTCGCCAATATGGGTTGGCGCAAGCCGAGAGGGCGCGCGGCGGTGCTCAATTTCGACATCGGTCAGGGTGTCGAGGGAAACACGGAGTTACAGAATTTCCGGATTATCGGCGATGATATTGCTATCGATGGCTGGATATCGCTGGACGAAGATCAGAGACCAAAAGCGTTCTATTTCCCGGATTTCTCATTCAATGTGATTACGCAACTGGAAGTGTCGGGCAAATTGCGCAACGACAATGTCTGGGAAGTGCAGGCACACGGGCCCGCCTATGACGGGCGGCAGTTCTTCCGCTCATTATTTTCCTCCGGCCAACTCTCCGAGGATGAGAATTCAGGTCCTGAAAGCGTAGCCGGCATTGAGTTGAATGCACGGATCGGCACCATGGTGGGCTTCTTCGATACAATGGTAAAGGACGTCAGTATCGATCTTGTGAAGCAGCCTGGGGGACGCCTGGTGGCGCTCGATGCGAGGGGACGTCTCAACGGCAAGGAGGACATAGTGGTCAAGCTTGTCGAAGGCGGACAAAACGAACGCGTGGTGCTGGCGGAAAGCAATGACGCGGGTTCCGCGTTCAGGCTGATCGGGTTCTACCCCAGAATGGAAGGCGGCCGGGCCTCTCTCAAGGTGTCGCTGGATGCGCTGGGCCTGGCCGACAAGACCGGAACCTTGTGGGCAAAGGATTTTAGCATTCTGGGGGACCGGGTCGTTTCGGAAGTCATCTCCAATGTATCCGACGATCCGGCAATTACCTTTGGCAGTCCGGCCGGGGGCGTGCGGGTCGGGCGCCGGCAACGTATTCCGTTTCATCAGCTGGAGGTAAAATTCTCGGTCGGCGGCGGGCGCTTCGTTCTGCAAGACGCTTATGTGAACGGTCCGCTACTGGGTGCAACGTTGCGCGGTCATGTGGACATCAAAAACAATCAGGTCGATCTGAGCGGCACCTACATCCCGCTCTATGGACTAAACTCGGCGCTGGGTTCCATCCCGTTAATCGGCTCTCTTCTGGTTGGCCGCCGCGGCGAGGGCGTTCTGGGGATCACCTTTTCGGTCAAGGGGCCGGCCGCGGACCCGCGCGTATCGGTCAATCCGATTTCCCTGGTGGCGCCGGGTATTTTCCGGCAAATGTTCGAGTATACCAGCCCGGCTGCTGACGCGTATCAGCAAACACCCCAGCAACCGGCAAACCCCGAACCCTCCGTAAGTCCGTTTGATCCGGACGACTTTGGCACGGCGAATTAGGGGTTATTGCCCTCCTCTCAGCCATTGAACCGATCCAGAGCGTAGGGCGTCATGTCCATGTTCAGCGGTTCTCCCGCTGCCAGGGCGGCCACCATGCGCCCGGTCATCGGTGCGCCGGTGAGCCCTAAATGGCCGTGACCAAAGGCGCAGAATATGCGCGGGTGTCCCGGTACCGCGCCGATGAAAGGAACAGAGTCGGGCGTGGAGGGGCGTGCGCCCATCCATTGCTCGGAAGATTGAGTATTGAGATTCGGCAGCAGCGCCTTGGCGTGCGTCTTGAAGACGCGGGCGCGGCGATAGTCGGGCGCGGCATCGAGGCCGGCGAACTCGGCGGTGCCACCGATGCGCAGCCCCGTTTCCATGGAGCTGGTGACGCAATGACGCTCCATGTCCATGATTGAGTGGGCGAGGGACAGGCCCGGCTGCTTGAACATGAGATGATAGCCGCGTTCCGCCTCCAGCGGCACGCAGACACCCAAAGGCGCGAGCAGCCGCGCCGACCAGGCGCCGGCGGCGAGGATCACGGTGTTCGCGCTATGGCTGCCCTGGCCGGTGTCGACCCGGGTAACGCCGCCGCTCCCGGGGACGATTTTCTCGACGGTTTCACGCAGGAATCGCGCCCCCTGGGCTTCAGCCCTGGCGGCGAGAACTTTCCCGAGGCGGCCCGGATTGACGCTCCGGCATGATTGTTTGAAGACCACCGCCGATTTGATCTGCGGCGAGAGTTCCGGCTCCACTTCCTGGACCTCGCCACCGGTGAGAATCTCAATGGGCACGCCGCGTTCCCGGCTCAGACGCCAGGGCAGATCGTCGCGGTTGGCGCCGCCGGGAGTCCGGTAGACATGAAGATAGAGGCAGTCCCTGACCAGTCCTTCATCGCCGGTTCGCGCCAGCAGCCGGTTGTATATCTCAACGCAAGGGCGGTTGACGGCGAGCATGGCATCGGCGGTTGCCGGCAAACGGCGATGCGCCCCGGCGGAGATGAATTTCACCAGCCAGGGGGTCAACCGCGGCAGGTAGGACCAGCGGATCGCCAGCGGTCCTGACCGGTCGAGCAGCATTTTCGGCACGCTCTTCCACAGACCGGGCAGGGATTGCGGGACGCAGGACCAGGGCGAGATCACGCCGGAATTGCCGTAGCTCGCACCTTCGGCCGGGCCGTCGCGGTCGATGACGCTGACATGGAAGCCTTTTTCCTGCAACGCAAGAGCGCTGCAAATACCGACGATACCGGCGCCGATGACGATGGCTTGTTTGCTGTCCGCGCCGGATTTTTTTGCCGATGTCATCGCGCTATGCGGACAATCACATGGCGTTTCCTGCCAAACGACAGTTTTAGGGCGCCGTCATCTGAAAAATCCGCCGCGCCGACGCTAGTGCGGGGGTCGGTGATGCGCGCGCCGTTGATTGAAATGGCGTTGTTGGCGATGGCGCGCCGGGCTTCGCCATTGCTGGCCGCCAGCCCTGCTTCCACCACCAGGGTCAGGATGCCGATGCCCTGCTGCATTGTCGCGCGTGGAATGGTGAATGTGGGCAACCCTTCAGCCATTGTGCCGTGCTCGAATGTTTCGCGCGCGGTCGCTTCGGCCTGTTGCGCGGCCCTTTCGCCATGGACGAGCGCGGTGGCCTGGGTCGCGAGTATTTTTTTGGCGTCGTTGAGTTCCGCGCCTTCAAGCTTCTCGAGCCGGGCGATTTCCTCCAGCGGCAATTCGGTGAACAGCCTTAAGAAGCGCCCGACATCGGCGTCTTCGGTATTGCGCCAATATTGCCAGTAATCGTAAGCGGAGAGCATGCCGGCATCGAGCCATACCGCGCCGGCGGCGGTTTTTCCCATTTTGGCCCCCGACGAGGTGGTCAGCAAGGCCGTGGTCAGGCCGTACAGCTCCGCGCCATCTACGCGGCGGCCAAGCTCGATGCCATTGACGATATTGCCCCACTGGTCGGAGCCGCCCATTTGCAGGGTGCATTTGAACCGCCGGTTGAGCTCCAGAAAATCATAGGCCTGGAGAATCATATAGTTGAATTCCAGCAAGGTGAGGGGCTGTTCGCGCTCCAGCCGCAATTTGACGGAGTCGAAGCTGAGCATGCGGTTAATGGTGAAATGGCGCCCGTAATCGCGCAAAAATTCAATATAGTTGAGTTGATCGAGCCACTCGGCATTGTCGATCATCATGGCGCCGGCTGGCCCCTCGCCGAAACTGAGGAACCGGGAAAACACTTGTTTGATGCCGGCCATATTGGCGGCGATGGCGTCGTCGCTCAGCAACTTTCGCGATTCGTCCTTGCCCGAAGGGTCGCCGACTTTCGTGGTGCCGCCGCCCATCAGCACGATCGGCTTGTGCCCGGTTTGCTGGAGGATGCGCAGCATCATGATGCCGAGCAGGCTTCCGGTATGCAGGCTGGGCGCGGTGCAGTCGAAACCGATATAGGCGCAAAGGGGTCCTTTGAGCGCGGCCGCGTCCAGGCCCGCATCGCTCGTGCATTGATGGATATAGCCTCGCTCGGCGAGGGTTTTGAGAAAATCGGATTTATAAGCAGTCATGGGCGATGATTCTGCGGCGATGATTCTCATACCTGTTGCGCGATGTATCAGGTTTGAGAGCCAATTGCACGGTTCACTATGAGGGAGAATTGGGCGTGCAATG
>JADFHH010000157.1 GCA_022567275.1 Pseudomonadota bacterium
ACATGGGCTGGATGGACCTGCACTGCCAGGGAAATAAGGACCTCGACACGCCGCACATCGATCGGCTGGCCGAACAGGGAATGCGGTTCACCGATGCTTACGCCGCCGCGCCGGTTTGTTCGCCGACGCGGGCCGCCATGATGACCGGGCAGTGGCCGGCGCGGATGCGGATCACCAATCACATTCCGCAACATGCTCAATTAATTGCGGCGACGAGGCAGGCACTACGATAATGACCTCTGACCTATGCAAAACACTCGCCTCCAATGTCCTGAAAACACCAACCTCGGCCAAGATCATCGCCTTTCGAACCGGCACCACGCCGCGCTGCATCATGCGCAATTTGTCGCACCGCTGGTTGCGGCCGAACCTCGCGCGGCGGCCCTTATAGGCCAGGGTGGAGAGCGAGCGAATGACGTTCATTTTACCCATGAAGGCGCCATAACTGGTCTCCATGCCCCAGATGGCCAGCAGCACATGGCGGTCGACGCCCCAGCGCTTTTCGATGGCGCCGAGTTGTTCGCTATATTGCGCCAGCCGCTCCTTGCCGAGCCTGACGCGGGTGTCGGTGACCACCAGGGTGAGATAATGCGCGGCGGGGAGTTTGAATTCGGGCTGAAAAGCGTTTTTCCTGATGACTTCGGGGTCCGGCGTCAGCCCGGCGAAAGCGGCATCGTAAATTTTTCGCGAAACCCCGGCCTTGCGCGCCGAGGCCCAGAAATGTTTCACGAAATGCTGATATCCGGTTTCGGCGCTTGCGGGTGGTGCAGGGACCATCGCACCCGCCGCCAGCACGAGAGTACACATTAGCGCGCACACGGCCACGCCGCTTTTTCGTCGCATCAAAGCCATCTTGTTTCCGCTAACCCTCGATCATGGCAACGAGCCGTTCAAACAGCATATGGCCCGGCGTCATGGCGGCATCGAGAATCGAGAAATGATGGCGCCCGGGAATTTCGAGATATTCCGTATCCATGCCCCGCAAAGCCCACGCCTCGGCGATCCTTTGCGATTGCTGCTTGAACACGACGCTTTCAAGCGCGCCAGCCGCGGCGACGAATTTCAACCCCTGCCGCGTCACAGGCCAGTGAATCGGGCTGGCCGCACGCGCGGTTTCAGCCGTGAGCCGCAGATCGTCGTTGATGTCGGTCGCAAGCAGCGGCTCCAGATCGTACAGGCCAGAGAGCGAAAATGCGCGCGTCACGAGGGTCTCGGGCGCGCCATCGACGCGGCTCCAGTCGCTCGCCAGCATTGCGCCCGCCAGATGTCCGCCGGCCGAGTGCCCCGTCACCACGGGATGTTTGCCGGTTTCGCGCCACAGCTTCACAAGAAATGCGCGCATCTGTTCCACGATCTCCATGATCGTCACCCGTGGCGCAAGGTCATAGGAAGGAATTGCGACGGAAATGCCACGCTGGTTCAGCCCCCTGGCGATGTGGGAATAGACTTTCCGGTCGCGCGAGCGCCAATAGCCGCCGTGAATAAAGGCACAGTGCGGCGCATTTGCAGCGGGATCGGACGCGGGAAAGAAATCATAGCGTTGCCGTTCGCCAATCCCATAGGCGATGTCCAGTTCACACGGTGCTTCATTGCGGTATTTCGCGGCCTGTTTCTCCCAGCGCGCGGCATATTCGGCGTGGTCGCGCACCGTCTTGCGCGCATTATATTCGATATTGAGATCGAGCGGGCTCATGGGCCGAGCGCCCGGTGCAGCGCCTTGAGGAAACTCTCCAGTTCGGATTCCAAATTAAAATAATGCGGCGAGACGCGCACCAGTTCGCCCAGCTCCCTTTCCGTGGTGTCAAGCAGCGCGCCGGCGCGCGGTACAGTTTTTACCCAGACGCCTGCTTTGTGGAGCGCGGCGGTGATATCCGCGGCCGCCACGCGCTCGTGTGAAAAGGTCACAAGACCGGCGCGCTCCGATCCCAAATCCCGCACGGTGACGCCGGGAATGCGCGCCAACTCCGCGCGCAAGCTCATCGCCAGATGCCGCACGCGGCGGCGTATCTCGTCCAGCCCGAGCGCGCGCGCATAGTCGACCGCCGCGCCCAGACCCAGCCGCAAGGCCGGCGCATGTTCATGGGTTTCGAAGCGCCGCGCATCGCCGCGAAGTTCATATTCGTCCGGCGCGCGCCACGAGGCGCCAAAATCGTCGATCGTGGCGGGTTCGATATCGTCAAATCTTTCCTCCCGCACATAGAGAAACCCCGTGCCCTTGGGGCCGCGCAACCATTTGCGCCCGGTCGCGCAAAGATAATCGCAGCCCAGGGCCGCGACATCCACCGGCATCTGCCCAACCGCCTGGCACGCGTCGAGCAAGTAGGGGATGGCGTGCGCCCGCGCCACCTTGCCAATCTCGGCCGCCGGGTTGACCAGCCCGCCATTGGTTGAAATCCAGGTGAGGGCGATGAGCTTTACACGGTCATCGATCATCTTCTCAAGCGCTTGCGCGTCGCTCGCGCCGGAAGCATCGCAGGGGATGATTTCGATCTCGCAGCCCGTGCGTTTGCGCATTTGCAGGAAGGCGACATAGTTGGCGCCATATTCGGCCCGGCCGGTAAGTATTTTTTCCCCTTCGGAGAAGCCAAGGCCATAGAACACGGACTGCCAGGCATCCGTATGGCTGCCCATGAGCGCGATTTCGCTTGGCTTGGCGTTGATCAATGCGGCCACCGAGGCGTATACCGCGTCCAGCGCCTGGGTTTCCTGCATCCTCGCCGGGAAGCCGCCGGCTTTCGCTTCAAGCGCGAAAGAGTTTTGCACCGCGCCAATGACCGGTTGCGGCATCAAGGAGCAACCGGCATTGTTCAGATAAATGCCGCTGCCCACACCCGGCGTCTCAGCGCGTAATTCATCGATATTCATCGGTCCCTCACGCGGCCTGTATTTTTTTGGGATCGTAATTGAGAATCGGCGCCAGCCACTTCTCGCAGGTCTGCACGTCCCAGCCCTTGCGCGCCGCATAATCCGCGACCTGGTCGCGTTCGATTTTGCCGACGCCGAAATAGCGGCTTTCGGGATGCGAGATATAGAGACCCGATACCGACGCGCCGGGCCACATGGCGTAGCTCTCCGTCAGCTTGATGCCGGTGGCATCTTCCGCATCCAGCAGCTCGAACAAGGTACCTTTTTCCGGGTGGTCGGGTTGTGCCGGATAGCCCGGCGCGGGGCGGATGCCCTGATATTTTTCCGCGATCAGCTCCTCGGCGGACAAGGACTCATCAGACGCATAGCCCCACAATTCCTTGCGCACTTTTTCATGCAGCATTTCCGCGAAAGCTTCCGCCAGCCGGTCGGCCAGCGCCTTGAGCAATATTTTCGAGTAATCGTCATGGTCGTCTTCAAAGCGCCTGAGATGGGGTTCCTCGCCGAGCCCCGTGGTGACCGCGAAGCCGCCGATATAATCGGCGAGGCCGGTTTCCCTGGGCGCGATGAAATCCGCCAGCGCGGTGTTGGCGCGCCCCTTGCCGCGGGCCATTTGCTGGCGCAGGGTATGCAGTATGGCGAGCCGTTCTGTTCTGTCCTCATCCGCGTAAAGTTCGATATCGTCATCGCCGATCGTGTTGGCGGGCCAAAAACCCGCAACCCCGTTCGCGGTCAGCCATTTTTCCCCGACGATCCGGTCGAGCAGGTTTTGCGCATCGTCGAACAGGTCGCGCGCGGCTTCGCCATATTTTTCGTCATTGAGAATACGCGGATATTGACCCTTCATCTCCCAGGTCGAGAAAAACGGCGTCCAGTCGATATAGCGGCGGATTTTTGCCAGATCGGTCTGCTTGAAGACACGGGTTCCGGTAAAGGCTGGCTTTGGCGGCTGGTAGGAAGACCAGTCGAGTGCGCGTTTGTTCTTGCGCGCTTCGCCGATTGCGGTCCGGCGCTTGGCTTGCTGGGCCCGGGCGTAGCCTTCCGCGACCCGTACATAGTCCTGACGAATGCCGGCGATATAGCCGTCGCGATCGTTCTCCGACAGCAGCTTCGAGGTGACGCCCACCGCGCGGCTGGCATCGATCACATAGATGGTCTGGCCCCTGTTGTAGTTGGGGTCGATCTTGACGGCCGTATGCACCTGGCTCGTCGTCGCGCCGCCGATCAGCAGGGGAATGTCGAAACCCTCCCGCTCCATTTCCGCCGCGACATGGCACATTTCATCGAGGCTGGGCGTAATCAGCCCGGACAGGCCGATAATGTCGGCGTTGTTTTCGCGCGCGGTCTCGAGAATTTTTTGCGCCGGCACCATGACGCCGAGATCGATGACCTCGTAATTGTTGCACTGGAGCACCACGCCGACGATGTTTTTTCCGATGTCGTGCACATCGCCCTTCACGGTGGCGAGCACTATTTTTCCCGCGGCCCTGGCGCCCTCCAGGCCCAGCTCCTCCTTTTCCTTGTCCATGAACGGCGTGAGATGGGCCACCGCCTGTTTCATCACGCGGGCGGACTTGACCACCTGGGGCAGGAACATTTTGCCCGCGCCGAACAGATCGCCGACCGTATTCATGCCGTCCATCAGCGGCCCTTCGATCACATGCAGCGGGCGCTTGGCCTGCTTGCGCGCCTCTTCGGTGTCTTCGACGATGTAAGTGGCGATGCCGCTGACCAGCGCGTGGGTGATGCGCTTCTCCACGCTCGCCTCGCGCCAGGCAAGGTCTTCGGCTTTTCGCTGGCCGCCCTGACCATGGTAGCGCTGGGCTGCTTCCAGCAGCCGGTCGGTGGCGTCGCCGCGGCGGTTGAGGATGACGTCCTCGACGCGCGTCTTCAGCTCCGGCTCGATATCCTCATAGATGGCGAGCTGGCCGGCATTGACGATGCCCATATCCATGCCCGCGCCAATGGCGTGATAGAGAAACACCGAATGCATCGCCTCGCGCAGCTTGTCGTTGCCGCGGAAGGCAAAGGAGAGGTTCGAGACCCCGCCCGAAACATGCACCCAGGGCAGGTTCTCTTTTATCTTTCGCGTCGCCTCGATGAAATCGACTGCATAGTTGTTGTGTTCCTCGATACCGGTGGCCACGGCGAAGATGTTGGGGTCGAAAATGATGTCTTCGGGCGGGAAGCCAAGTTTTCCGGTCAACAGCTTGTAAGCGCGTTCGCATATGTCGTATTTGCGCGCCGCCGTGTCGGCCTGCCCCTGCTCGTCGAACGCCATGACGACGACGGCCGCGCCATAGCGCAGCACCAGCGCGGCGTGCTCGAGGAAAGCATCCTCGCCTTCCTTCATGCTGATCGAGTTGACGATGCCCTTGCCCTGGACGCATTTGAGACCGGCCTCGATCACCGACCATTTGGAGCTATCGATCATCACCGGCACGCGCGAAATGTCCGGCTCGGCCG
>JADFHH010000158.1 GCA_022567275.1 Pseudomonadota bacterium
AATCCAAGGTTTCAATTATTCAGAGGTCTCCAACTGTGCTCTCAATTCGCCGCCGCAAGTCATCTAGCCGCTGACGTTTAGAATTGATCCTTGCGGTGAGGTCCTTGGCAATGCCGACATAGATCTCCACTTCGCCGAGCGCCCTATCAAGATCTCTTTGAAGGTCCCTGCAAATCTTATTGATGCGGTCTGGATCAAACTGTTTAATCTGGCTGGTCATATCGGTATCATCCTTATGATCATGAGCAAGATGTGCTATGATATTGGAAGGGAGAGATACCGGGGATAAGTTTTTTGGCTACACAATATGAAAACCCGCTTTAGGCTGATATTCGCACTCCTTTTCATCCATATTGCCGCGTCCGGGGCGGCCCACGCGGAATTCGACCCCGATCTTTTCCTTGGAAAATACAATGCCGCGAAGGATCGCCTGCTGCCCATGGACCATGCGGATAGCCCGTTTTACCCATATCATGGTCGGGATTTCGAGGAGGGGCTCGACGAGTCGCGGCGCATTTTGCTTCGTGAGGCGCAGGAAGAAGGCAACTGCGGTCTGGTCGACACGTTGATGGTAGAGGGATTTTTATCGCTGTTTCCGTTCCTTAAGCCGGCTTTCGCCGATGACTACCGGCGCTGGAAACTGACAACGATGATTTCCTCGAGCAGCCCGCCGACAATGCGCCGGTGCCGTTACCATTCTTACATGAGCAAGATATTTTCAAAGCGGCGGCGGGAAGAGTTTCGGCCGGTCGATTTTGTAGAGCGGCACCCTGCTCACCCTAATTTCCGTAAGTGGAAAAACGAAACCGGTCCTGATCTCAAGAAACTCAGGCGTGCTCTCGGTATCATTGGAAAGGCAGCGCTTTGTGACGATTACCGGCCCTCCATCGCCGATCTCATTGGCATCGTGAGCCGGCCCGGCGGCCTGGCCCTGACGCCGCAAGAGGAGCTTTATCTCGTTGAGCGCGCGCGGCCGCACAATTTGTCGAACGGCGGGTATGACAAGGCGATTTCGCGCCTCAAGAAACATTTCGACTCCCGGAAGGCGTTTTCGCGGCTGAGGGACGCCAGCAGGGTGCGCAAACTTGCGGGCATACCGTTCACCGTGAAAGGTTACTGGCAGGGCAGTTGTAGAAATTTCGAGAGGTTTCGGCGCGAAGAGCTTTTCAGCTTCGAAGGCTACTTGCAGTACAAATGTAAACGTTTCGAGAGGTTTCTGGGCGAAAAGCGTTTCACCGCGAAAGGCTTCTGGCTGGACCAATGTAGACGTTTGGGCAAGTTTGGGCGCGAACAGCGTTAGGCGTGGTTTGCCTTTGGTGGAGGATGCATTTCAATTGCGCCGGGCCGTTGCGGCATTATCATGAGCAAGATGTGCTATGATATTGGACGGGAGAGATACCGGGGATAAGTTTTTTCGCTACACAGTATGAAAAACCGCTTCTGGCTGATATTCGCAATCCTTTTCATCTATTTTGCCGCGTCCGGGGCGGCCCACGCGGATCGCCGCCTCGAACTTTTCCTTGAAAAATTCAATGCCGTGGACGGTCTCATATTGCCCATGGCCCATGCGGATAGCCCGTTATATCCCTATTATCACCGGGATTTCGAGGACGGGCTCGACGAGTCGCGGCGCGTTTTGCTTCGTAAGGCTCAGGAAGCGGGCAATTGCGTTCTGGTCGACAAGTTGGTGGTAGACGGATTTTTATCGCTGTTTGCGTTCCTGAAGCCCGCAATCGCCGATTACGAGCGCTACGTGGAACTGAAAATCATGATATCCTTACGCGGCCGGCCGGCAAGAGGCCGGTGCCGTTACCATTCTTACATGAGCAAGATATTTGATGGGCGGCGGCGGGAAGTGTATCCGCCGGTCGATTTTTTAGCGCCGGATACTAAAATCCTAAAGTGGGGAAACGAACCCATTGCTGATCTCAAGACACTCAAGCTTGCTCTCAGTCTCATTGGAAAGGCCGCGCTTTGCGACGATTACCGGCTCGCTATCGCTGATCTCATTGGCATCGTGAACCGGCCCGGCGGCATGGCCCGACGCCGCAGGAGGAGCTTTATCTGGTTGAGCGCGCGCGGCTGCACAATCTGGCGGACGGCGAATATGACAAGGCGATTTCACGGCTCTCGAAACATTTCGACTCCGGGAAGGCGTTTTCGCGGCTAAGAGACGCCAGCAAGGCCCGCAAGCTTGAGGCTATCCCGTTCGCGATCAAAGGCTACTGGCGGGACAAATGTAGACAAATCGAGAGGTCTCGGCGCGGATATCGTTAGGTGCGGTTTGCCTTAACGGATCGCGACGTCGGTTGCCGGGGCCATTTGCGCTGTTTCCTGCTCCGCGCCGGAACGGGAACAGATCGAATGCGAGAACAAGGCCAGGGCGCTGTTCCGGGCGGCGGAGGAAGCGGTGCGCTTCGCGACCGGATCGAATGAGGGGTGATTGCGGCCCGCGTGGTTATTTTCTGTCTCTGTTGCATCAAACGTAGAAGCCGCAACCATTGGCTCTCATTTCATGTTCTATTCTCGAGACTTCGTCTTCCCAGGTTCGTGCGGTTTCTAGAGCTTCTGTCACCTGCCTATGAAGATTTTCAATATATGCCTCTTGATTCGTGATGTCATTGACGAATCCCTCATCGCCCGTGCGCTCAAGTTGCCGCCGCAGGTTTTCCAACAGGCGCTCTTCACCAGCGATCTTTTCGGTGAGATCTTCAGCATGGTCGAGCCTATTCTTCATTTGCAATCGCGCGCGAAGAACATCTTCTTCAAGATCCTTGCAAAGCATCCTTTGCTTTGCATCTAGCGTGTTTGTCAGGTTAGTCATATCGGTTCCAATCATTATGATCATGAGCAAGATGTGCTATGATATTGGACGGGAGAGATACCGGGGATAAGTTTTTTGGCTACACAATATGAAAACCCGCTTTAGGCTGATATTCGCAATCATTTTCATCTATTTTGCC
This sequence comes from Pseudomonadota bacterium, assembly GCA_022567275.1. Lineage (GTDB taxonomy): Bacteria > Pseudomonadota > Alphaproteobacteria > Rhizobiales > Methyloligellaceae > UBA2767. The sequence continues at coordinate 2,964 of JADFHH010000158.1, forward strand.
GCATCCGGGGCGGCCCACGCGGGTCGGCTCCTCGATCTCTTCATGGAAAAATACCATGCCGTTAACGGCCGCATGTTTCCCATGGCCCATCCCAATAGCCCGTTTTACCGCTATTATGACCGGGATTTCGAGGAGGGGCTCGATGAGTCGCAGCGCGAATTGCTTCCTGCGGCACAGGAAGCGGGCAAATGCATTCTGGTCAACAAGTTGATGGTAGACGGATTTTTATCTCTGTGGCCGTCTCTGAAGCCCGCATTCGCTGATGCCGACCGGCACTCGAAACTGACAATCATGATGTCCACCAGCAGCCCGCCGGCAATGAGCCGGTGCCACAACCATTCTTTCATGAGCGAGCTATTTGCCAAGCGGCGGCGGGAAGAGTTTCCACCAGTCGATTTTGTAGAGGGGGCCGCCAATTACGACAAGTGGAGAAACGAAACCGACCTTGATCTCAAGAAACTCAGGATGACTGTGCGCGGTTTTGGACAAACAGCGCTGTGCGACGATTACCGGCTCTCCATCGCCGATCTCATACCGATCGTGAACCGGCCCGGCGGCCTGGCCTTGACGCCGCAAGAAGAGCTTTATCTGGTTGAGCGCGCGCGGCTGCACAATTTGTCGAACGGCGCGTATGACAAGGCGATTTTCCGCCTCTCGAAACAATTCGTCTCGGAAAAGGATTTTTTGCGGTTAAGAAACGCCAGCAGGGTGCGCAAGCTTGAGGCCATCCCGTTCACCGTGAAAGGCTATTGGCAGGCCAATTGCAGATATTTCGAGAGATTTCGGCGCGAAGAGCATTAGGCGCGGCACTTGACGATTTCGCCCCAAGGGGCTTACCAACCCTCATCATGCTGACCCTGATCGATAATTATGACTCCTTCACCTACAACCTCGTCCACTATCTGGGCGAGCTGGGGGCGCAGTGCCGGGTTTACCGCAACGACAAGGTGAGCGTCGATACGGTGCTGGAGGAAAAACCTCAGGCCATCGTTCTCTCGCCCGGGCCGTGCACGCCCAATGAAGCGGGGATTTGCCTGGAGCTGGTGAAGCGCGCGGGCGGCGATGTGCCAATGTTAGGGGTGTGTCTGGGTTATCAGGCCATCGGCCAGGCGTTTGGCGGAAAAATTGTCCGCGCGCCGGTGCTGATGCATGGCAAGCTCTCCACCATACACAATAAAGGGGCTGGCGTTTTCGCCGGCCTGCCTGCCGAGTTCGAGGCGACGCGCTATCACTCGTTGATAGTTGAGCGCAGCTCATTGCCGGACTGCTTTGAAATCACTGCAGAAACAGATGAAGGCGTCATCATGGGACTGCAACATAAAACCCATCCCCTGCACGGTGTGCTGTTCCATCCCGAAAGCATCGCCTCGGAACATGGTCATGCCCTGCTGGCGAATTTCCTCGACCTTGCGGGCATCGAGCATGTGCCGGCAGCACCGTTCGATGCGGCCATCGCGGCGGTTTAGCTAGGGTCTCGCATGGCAGAATTTCAATCCTTCATTGCCAAAGTCGCCGAGGGCCAGGCGCTCAGCGCCGATGAGGCGGCGCAAGCCTTTTCGATCATGATGTCGGGGGATGCGACCCCGGCGCAGATGGGCGCGTTTCTCATGGGTTTGCGTGTGCGCGGCGAGAGCGTTGAAGAAATCACCGGCGCGGCGCAGGCCATGCGCGCCAGGGCGGCGCGCGTCAAAGCGCCCGAGGGCGCGATCGATACCTGCGGCACCGGCGGCGACGCCAAGGGCACATATAATATCTCCACCTGCGCCGCCTTCGTGGTCGCGGGTGCGGGCGTCCCCGTCGCCAAACACGGCAACAAGGCGGTTTCATCGAAGTCGGGTTCAGCAGACGTACTGGCCGCGCTCGGCGTCAATCTGGATGTGGGGCCGGAGCTTGTGACAAAGGCCATTGCAGAGGCCGGGGTTGGTTTCATGTTCGCGCCAAAACATCATGCCGCCATGCGCTTTGTGGCTCCGGTGCGCGCCGAGCTTGGCATGCGAACGATATTCAATCTGCTGGGGCCGCTGGCCAACCCGGCTGGCACAAAGCATCAACTGATCGGCGTGTTCTCCCGCGACTGGATTGTTCCGTTAGCGGAAGTGCTTGCCAATCTTGGCTCGAACCGCGTGTGGGTGGTGCATGGCAGCGACGGGCTGGATGAACTCACCACGACCGGTCCCACTTATGTCGCGGAGCTGAAAAATGGCTCCGTCACCACATTTGAAGTGACGCCGGAGGACGCCGGGCTGGCGCAAGCCTCAGCAGAAGATTTGGCTGGTGGCGATGCGAATGAGAATGCAAAAGCGATTACGGATGTTCTCTCCGGTCAGTCCTCCGCATTCCGTGATATCGTGG
>JADFHH010000159.1 GCA_022567275.1 Pseudomonadota bacterium
TCCACAGCATCAGAAGCGGTTATTTACCGCTTGTGCCCCCCAGTGGCTATCACTCCACCCACGCTTGATTGAAGTAGCTGGTGGAGCCGACTTCGGTCACCGAAAGACGTGTGACGGGTCCGTCGTTATTGCTGGACGAATGGGTGTGCTCGCTCTGCTGTGGCATGACGCCGTCTTCAGACCGGTTCCGAAAAACCTCTTGCAGCACCCGCCCGTCAATGTCGGCGGGTATGTGATCCCCAGCAGATCCAAGACCGTGGGCGTGATATCGATGTTTCCCGCAAGGCGATCATCCTTAGGTCAGCTCGCGGGGGCAGAACAGAGGAAGTCGGATGAACAGTGGACATCGGTTCAGAAGTCTCTGCTTATGAGCCGATTCTGTTGCAACACGCTCATTGAACTGCATGTCGAACAGTGATTCCGTCCCGGTTGTGGATGGTCATGCCCTTCTGACCCCGGTATATCCAGAAAATATCCACAGAACATGATTTGATTGCCGAGACGCGATCTAAAGGAACAGCGTCAGAACGCCCGTATAGCCATATATGCGGTTGTGTGAGATCTCGCCATTGCCAAAGAAACCGGCGATCGGGATATCACCGAAAGTTTCCCGGATCGCCTTGAGTTCGTGGGCTTCGCCGGCAAACAGGTTGGGCCCTCGTGCGACGCACGAGAAGTAGAGCCCTGCCCTGGGCCGGCCTGTGATCCGCGACTGCAGATCGTCGAGCATGCGCTCAAGATCCTTGGACGCGCTCTCGGCATCGCGGCGTACGAACATCAGCCGATTGCCGGCCGTGATCTCTTCGGCAATCACAACCAGGCCCCGAGACGGTTCGATGCCGATCAGGTTACGAACGAGATAGTCACCGGTATCCGAGCCGGCGACCAGCACGGCGGCATGAATGTTGGCGAGCCAGGGACGTGGGTCGACTCCATTCGTCACTCCGAGGTCTTCGCACAAAACCTCGAAGGCGGAGCGATCATCCAAGCTCACCAGTACATTCCCCTCGCTGCCGCGGGTCACCTCGTGCGATGGCCCGATCGGCGAACAGCCCTGGGTCAGCCCGACCGCGACTTCAAGCTCTCCGCCAAGCAGCACGCCCGAGACGCCGCCATCAACTATATTTCCCGCCACTTGCGGAAACGCGCGCTCTGCCGCCGACAGCCCGCCGACCAAGTAGGTCTCGTGGTCGCGCGCTAGCGTGGAGACGATATCGGCGGTCCGGGGGTTACGCGGGTCCCCGTGGACCACGCCGATTCCTGCAACAAACCCCGCATCGACCGTCGAGGCGATCTCGTTCGGATCCGTGATCGACGCGATCATGCGGTACGCACCGTCGGCGAACCGGCCAGTTAGGGCGGTAATCGCCGGCCGGTCGAAATACTCAGTCCCGGTCGCACATACGCCCAGTCCGACGGTTCCGACCCAGTTGCGGATGCTGCTACGGGCTTTCAGGATCTTGACGATTTCATCTAGCGCGCCGGCGAGTTGGTTAGTGACGTACAAAAAGCCGAGGTTGTGGCCGTCGATGTCGCGCAACTGCGCGGCGACGGCTTCGGCGAGCGCACGCGCCTCTCCGTCAGCGACGTGAGCAATGGCGAAGTCGGTCATCAAAACACACGCATCAAACCAGCATTAACCGTAGAATTCGGGATCTGACCTGACAGGGATCTGGTTGTCGGTCCGGTTTCGTCTGTCAGTCGATCACTCTGCTGCAATCATTTTCTCCTTAGCCAGCTCGATACTATCACGAAAGGTTTGCATCGGGGTCTTTCCATGGTCTTGTCACACTAACCTGGTGACCGGAGACAGGCTTATCCTCGAGTTGCCTGGCGGCGGCGGCGGCCCGGAGGTGTGAGTGGCCGAGGCGCCGTGCGCCAGGCCGCGCGACGTCACGCTTGCTCGTCATCATCATCCAGGAAATCGAGGTTTGGCGATTGCCGCCGCCGGTTCAGTTCATCGGCCCGGCGTAGTACGTTCGGACCAAAGCGATTGGCGAGCTCATCGATCGCGGTCTCCAGCTTCCGCCACCGGCTGCCGCTGCCGAACAAGTCGAACTGCGAGGTCTCACCCGCGGGCGCCAGATCGTATGCGGCCATGCCGACCAGACGGAACGGACCTGGATGCTTGAACGCGTCGAGAAGGGCGGCGGCGTCTGTGTAAAGTTGCTCGGCAACGTCGGTTGGTTCCTGGCGCAGGTGCTGGCGGGTCAGGAGTTGAAAGTTGGTCGTTTTTAGTTTGATGCGCACACCAAACGCGACAATGCGCTTGCGCCGCAACCGCCTTCCAATGTCATCGGCTGAGCGGCGCAGGTGGCGCTTGAGCTCTTGTCTGTCGCTAACGTCTTTGGCGAGCGTGCGTTCCGAGCCGACGCTTTTTGAGGCGCGCCGGCTGGCAACAGCGCGCGGATCTTCGGCATTGGCCAGGGCATAGAAATGTCGTCCGGCGCTGCCCAGTTTTTGCGACAACCAATCGGGGTCTGCCGTCGCCACATCGCCGATCGTCATCAGGCCGAGCCGGTGCAGCCGCGCCTCATTTATACGGCCCGCACCCCACAAGCGTGAAACCGGTAGCGGCGCCAGCCAGACCTTTGCATCAGTTGGCGGTACCACGGTCAAGCCATCGGGTTTGCGGTGGGCGCTCGCAACCTTGGCCACATATTTGGTGCCCGAGGCGCCGACCGATACGCTCAGACCGCCGGTGGCCTCGCGCACTGCTGCTTTCAGTTTTTGACCCATGACGCCGGGCGCGCCGAACAGGTCCTCGGCGCCAGTCATCTCCAGAAATGCCTCGTCCAGAGAGATCGCTTCGACGTCTGGAGAGAAGTCGCCAAACACGTCCATGATTGTCTTGGAAACCTCCTGATAGCGATCGAAGCGGGGCGGCACGATGATCGCATCCGGGCACTGGCGCCGCGCCTTGACCATCGCCATGGCGCTGCCAACTCCGAAGGGACGCGCCTCGTAGCTTGCCGTCAGGACCACGCCGCGCGCACCGGGCGAGCCCACGAGCACGGGTTTGCCGCGAAGCGAGGGATCGTCGAGCTGCTCGACTGCCGCGTAAAAGGCGTCCATATCCGCGTGGAGAACAATCCTCAGCCAATCTGAAAGTGCGCGCGCCATCACACCGTTAGATTAGCCGAGCACTCAAAGGAAATGCGGACTAATTGCGGGTTCCCCCACGTCCGAAATTAGGCAGCCAGAGCCGTCATCCATTGTGCCAAAGCTGCAATTGGAACGATGGATGACGACAAGCGTTGTACCTATGCCCACAGAGCTGATCTCATTCTGCAAGGTCGTATCAAAACGCATCAATTGTCAGCCCGTGAACAAAGCAGATCCTAGGAGACGGATGCGCTCCTTGACGTCTGCGGAACCGACAGGTGGTCCATTATTGATCCGGCGTTCTCATTCTTGTAGGGCATTACGCGCGTGCGCCAACCCGCATCATATTCCACACCATAGGGAGGGTCTGTCACCATTAGGTGCGGCGATACACCGTTCAGGCATTTGGCTACCGTGTCGGCGTCCGTACAGTCCCCGCACACCAGCCTGTGCTTGCCCAGCAGCCAGACATCGCCTTTGCGGGTGACCGGATTAACCGGCGGCTCTGGTGTTTCATCCGGGTCCGTCAATCCGTCATGCTGCTGTGCCGCCAACTCCAGCAACTCGTTCTCGGTAAAGCCGATGAGAGAAACATCAAACCCGCCAGCGAGTTCCTGAAGTTCGGATGCCAGAAGGGCACTATCCCATCCGGCGTTTTCGGCCAGCTTGTTGTCGGCCAAGACATAGGCGCGCTTTTGTTCTTCGGACCAGCCCGCCGCAACCATCACCGGGACTTCAGCAATGCCCAGTTTCTCGGCCGCCAGGATGCGCCCGTGCCCGGCAATAATTCCACCGTCCTCGTCGACCAGAACCGGAATTGTCCAGCCCCATTGCTCAATGGACGCGGCTATCTGCGATATCTGTTCGTCGGAGTGAGTCCGTGCGTTTTTTGCATATGGCGTTAATCCAGAAACCGGACGGCGCTCTACTTTGTCAGCAGGCCATTTGGCGTCAACACCCATTGATTTGACCCCCTGTCCGTTTATCGCGCTACATCTTTTTTGACTACCCCCGCCGGTCCTGGTTCGACGACTGGTGGAGATGTAATGCCCCCCCGGTACCTATTGATATATAATGGTAATATGCACTTAAGTAGTCACCTCGCGCGCGTGCGCGGACATTGCATTAAATTCCCTTTCGTTAGTGCTGTGAAGTGACCCCTTAATTGGCTTTCAAATCTGGATAGTGCAGGCAATATTCCAGAATGTTCTCCATCAGGTCGTAGTCGGGGCGTTCGCACTCCTTGAACGTGTTCAATTCCCGGCCAAGGAGGTCAAGCATCCGGGCCAATTTCCGATGCTCGTCTCGGAGCTCATCTAATATTTTCGTCATTAGGACTCTCCCGCATGCACACACCAATTGCGCTTGAATGCATACCGGAAAGGAGAGTGTTCGGCTTTGATCTTGGTCAAGCGCCGCCGATACGGCCCAGCGGACGCCATCGCGCGTTCTCGCCGGTTGTCACTCAACCCTTGATCGAGGCCTGGACGGCCTGCCTTGCAAAGTTTTTTTCATTCCGCGATTGACGTGGATCAAGGCTCCTCCGCACCCACGCGCCTATGACTCCTATCGGCGGTGCCGGTTTGGGGCCGTCCGGGGTCAGTAACCCCGGCGTATAACGGGCGTTTGTGAAAACCGTGAGGCAGCGGGTGCTACTCCCTGTCTCCACGCAATCACCCCAACTTTGGAAAGAAAGGAACCACAATGAAATTGAATATGAAAACACTGGCGGTCACGAGCGCCTTGGTCATCGGACTCGGCGGTGCGCCGCTCGTATACGCGCACGGCACCGGCGGCTCTCAAGGCTCGATGATGGGCCAGGGCGGTATGATGCAAGGCGGTCAAGGAGGCCAGATGGGTCAAGCAGGCAAAATGAACATGATGGGGCAGATGAGCTCGATGATGGCCACCTGCAACCAGATGATGCAGAAGATGATGGAAAACCATGATGCTCAAAAGCCAAACAACCCGTCGCCGGGTCAAGGGGCGATTCAGTAGGAGAATCGCTGACCAGGAAATGACGCTCGGGGGCGGTGGTTCGTGAGACCGCCGCTCCTGCTCTATTTCCGTTGGAATTCACAATGAAAATGAGTGCGACCGGCCAGGCGATGCAGCAACGGAAAGCCGAGGCAGGTCCAGCGATCCTGCAACACAG
>JADFHH010000160.1 GCA_022567275.1 Pseudomonadota bacterium
TTTGCAGCCAGGATGTTTGGCGGAGCTTAAGCTGTCCAGCCTTTCGATGGCCCCTGCTCCGTATTCTCTACATCCTCAACGTCATCGGTCTCAGCCTCAGCCTCAGCCTTCTTCAGTTGCATCTTAAGCTTGTCGACAGCCACCTTTTGAAGATGCGATTGCGCCGCCGATACCGGGCCCATGATGACGACCTCCAGACCGGTGGCCGCATCCACCGCGGTCACTTTCATGGCCTGGCCGACTTGTTTGAACTCGATATAAACCTCACCGGGCACGGCATCAGCCCGGCCCGCGTCCTTGCGTCCCTTATGCCGCTTACGCGGCACGCCTGAGATCCATCTCACCCCATAACTGATTCAGCGCGGCGACCAGCTCATCCATATCGCTGTCGGTGTGATCGGGGCTTGGAGTCAAACGAATGCGTTCGGTGCCGCGCGCCACCGTGGGGTAGTTGATCGGCTGCACATAAATATTGAACCGCTCCATCAACGCATCGGTCAGCGCCTTGCAGCGCACCGGGTCGCCGACCATGATCGGCACCACATGGCTGGGATTGTCATACACCGGCAGTCCGGCTTCATGCAGCCGGCTTTTGAGCGCAGCTGAGCGCTCCTGATGGCGTTCGCGCTCGATCTGGCTCACCTTGAGATGCCGCACAGAGGCGAGCGCGCCGGCGACAATTGCCGGGGCCAGCGAGGTGGTGAAGATGAAGCCAAGAGCAAAGGAGCGGATAGCGTCGGCGATATCGGCGCTGGCGGCGATATAACCGCCCATCACGCCAAAGCCCTTGGCCAAGGTGCCCTCGATTATATCCACCTTGTCCATCACCCCATCGCGCTCGGCGATGCCGCCGCCGCGCGCGCCATAAAGCCCGACCGCATGCACTTCATCGAGATAGGTGAGCGCGCCATATTTGCGTCCCAGGGCGCAGATCTCGCCAATCGGCGCAATATCGCCATCCATCGAATAGACCGACTCGAAGACGATGAGTTTTGGCGTGGCGCCGTCATAACCCTGGAGCAACTCCTCCAGATGGGCGAGATCGTTATGCCGAAAAATATGTTTGGGGCCGCCGCCATGGCGGATGCCCTCGATCATCGAGGCGTGGTTCATGGCGTCGGAAAAGATCACGCAGCCCGGCAGCAGCCGCACCAGCGAGCTGATCGAGGCGTCGTTGGCGATATAGCCCGAGGTGAACAGCAGGGCGGCCTCCTTGCCATGCAAATCCGCCAGTTCCGCTTCGAGTTGCACATGATAATGGGTGGTGCCGGCAATATTGCGCGTGCCCCCCGATCCAGCGCCGGCCGCGTCGATGGCTTCGTGCATCGCGGCGATGACCAGCGGGTGCTGCCCCATGCCGAGATAATCGTTGGAGCACCAGACTTTTACGTCGTGCTGCGCGCCGCCGGAAAAATGTTTCGCGTTGGGGAAGCTTCCGCGCCGCCGCTTGATATCGGCGAACTCCCGGTAGCGGCCTTCGCGTCTGATGGCCTCAAGCGCGTCGGAGAATGTTTTACCGTAATCCATGACTTTCCCTCAATCGCGGCCGCATCCGCGACGCATCGATATTATTCTTACTTCAATACCAAGTAAAAGTCACATTTATGGCATGAGAGATTGTGCCGTAAAACAAGTTGCGGCAGCATGATTTATTGTGACCGGATCAACGCCTAATAAGCCGATGCGGTCGGTCCCACATTGTCGCGGCCATAGAGATCGCGGCGGAAATTGACGGTTCCGTCTTTTGTCGCCCAGGCCGTGATATAGACGAAATAGACCGGCATGCGCCGCGAGAGGGTCACATCCTTGCGCATGCCGGTATACTTCATTTCTTCAACCCTGGCCGTGTTCCAGCCCGCATTCGCCGCAAGCATCCAGGACACAAGCTGTTTCACGTTCTGCACCCGTACGCAGCCGGAACTCTGGGCCCGGTAATTGCGTCCAAACAGGCTCTTGGAAGGCGTATCGTGCATATAGACCGAATATTGATTGTGAAAATTGATTTTTACGAAGCCCATGGAATTTTCCTTCCAGGGCTGCTGTATGTAGGCGTAGCTATAGACCGCAGGTGAATTCCAGTTGATCTTGCGCGGATCGAGCTTCCTGCCGCCGGTAAATGCATCCATCCGGTATGCAGAAAGAAGATCCTTGCCGTGCCGGGCATATTGGCGCGCTTTGGGCACCAGATCCTTGCGAACGATGCTTTGCGGGACATGCCAATATGGGTTGAAATTGATCTGGTGGACCTTGCTGCGCAGGGTCGGCGTCTGGCGGTCGACTTTTCCCACCACAGCGGCATGGCGCGAAACCACCACATCGCCATCGACCGCCTCGATTTGCGCCGCCGGGATATTCACAACGACATATTTGCTGGCGGCGGATGTTGCCAACCTGCGTAGCCGGACCAGGTTGGTGCGAAGCTGACGCAGTCTTGCTTTTGCCGAGACGTTCAGCGCCAGAATGGTCGCGCGGCCAACGGTCCCGGTCGGGGTGAGCCCATTACGCGCCTGATAGCGCCGCACGGCGGCCTCGAGATAATAGTCAAATCTTTTGGAATATCCGCGCCCGGCAGGCAGATCGCCGGTTAACTCCAGACGCCGGCGCAGCAAAGCGACACCGGGATAGCGCGCTCCTGGCTTCAGCTTGACCATGGGGAGCGGCTTCCAGCCACCGCGCGCGACGATCGCCTGATAGCGTTTGATGGTGGCTTGCAGAGGCGCGATATTGGATTTGGAGAGTGTCGGAAAGCCCTTCACGGGCTGCGCTTCCCACTGGCGCGCGCTCGCGCGGTCATAGGGCTGGGCGTATGAGGAGCGGGCAGCCCCCCAGTTACTGCCCCATCCTTGCGAGCCGACACCGCCCATGGCGGCGCCGGTCCAGCCCAGCATGATTGCCAGCGCTGCCGGAATTATCAGCCTGGTATGAAATTTCGTGCAGTTACGCGGATACTTATCTGGCACTATACTCATTCCTCACATCCGGACCCCTTCCGGGCAGCAGAATCACGCGCTGCACCATCAACATAGCTCTCTCATGGTTAACAAAGCACGACCCAGTGTCTCACATATGGGATCGAATTTGCCGAACCGCGAATTTTATTTCACATTTGGGGATAACTGCGGGCGGCCGGGCACGACAAAAACCCCGGAGCGATGGCCCCGGGGCGGGATTGTTGAAAAACTGCCGTGGTTATTACAGCCGATAGCGAATTTGATCGGTCCAGAACCGCTCAAGGTGGAACAATGAATCGTTCATCACCTCCAGATCGCCTTCATTCACGCCACCAACCTGTTCCAGCGAACTCAACTGCCGGTTATAGAGCTTGTCGATGACGTTGCTGATTTGCTTGCCTTTGTCGGTCAAGCGTACGCGCACCGAGCGGCGATCATTGGTCGAACGCTCATGGTGAATATATCCGGCGTCCACCAGTTTTTTCAGATTGTAGGACACGTTGGAACCGAGATAATAGCCCCGGCTTCTCAACTCGCCCGCCGTCAACTCGGAATCGCCGATGTTGAACAGCAACAGCGCCTGAACCGAATTCACTTCCGAACGGCCAATCCGTTCAAATTCATCCTTGATGACGTCGAGCAGCAAACGATGCAGCCGCTCGATCATCCGCAGTGATTTCAGATAATGCTCCTTCAGCCCATTGACTTCGGGAACGCTCTCCTGACCCATATCCAAGGCGACACTCATGACCGGCCTCTTTTTGTTTGATAACTCCCAATGTCCGGCAATCCTATAACAGCGACGCTAAAATCGGCTTAAGGGGGAGCCTTAAATAAGGCTTAAAATTTTATACAAGCTTTCAGCTTCAAGCGAATGGATTGACCGGCTTGAACGCACCCTCGCCCGCCGGCGCGAAATACGCCTCCACCATCTCCGCGCCGACGTCTTCCAGAGAGGCCGATGGCCATTTGGGCGCTTTGTCCTTGTCGATGAGAAGCGCGCGAATACCTTCATATAATTCCTCGCCGGTAAGGAAATGACGCGCGATCCGCCCCTCGAGCTCCAGCGCCTCCTCAAGCGAAGGGCTGCCGCTGCGGCGCATCTGCCGGTAGGCCACCTTGAGGCTCAACGGCGAATGTTTGCGCATGACCCGCGCCACCTCCCGCGCCCATTCGGCGTGCGGGCCGGTTGCGCTCTCCAGTGAACCAAATATGTCCTCAACCGAGCCGGGCGAGAAATACCGGTCGATAGTCTCCCGCATCGCCAGCAGCGCCGAGGGCCCCGGGTCCACATGCCGCGCGTCCAGCACCGGATCGATCGGGTCGGCTTCACACATGGCCGTGCGGATTGCGGCAAACTCACCGGCACCGATACAATGGGTCAGCAAACCCAATTCGTAAGCATCGGCACGAACTCTGAATTTACGGCTTTGGTCATGTGTTGTGCCATTTTCCAAAGTGACAGTGTAATTGACAATCCAATTCTTGCCGCCCTTCGCAGCAGTGACAGGACCACCTACATTCATCTCGGTTCCGGCCCTCCCGAACTGACTGAAGCTGCGCTCCCCGGCTTCACCTACACTTTCATAAATCTGTGCAGGCTTCGACGTCGCCTTTTCAGGGGCAGGTGGTGTCAGCCCAGCCCGGAACACAGGGTCATCGAAAGAAAGGGCTCTAGCAGTTTTCGGTGGTGTGGTCGTCCTTGTAGTGCTGGGTCTGAGAGCTTCCGTTGCCTCATCCAGGGTTGAACGCAGCATGTTAGCGCGACTGACTATGCTGTCAGCTGTCATTCGCGCCCCGCCCTTTCCCAAAATCTCTATCGCCCCTCCCCCGGCGTATGCAGCGAGACCCCCTCGTGCCTTCACACCTTTTGGCATGCCATTGCCTGATGCCTTACGACGCTTCTCAGGTGCGGCACGAACTTGACGAACTTTGCCACCGTAGTTGAAGCGCGGACGACGTTCCTTCCGTGGACCAGACTCCTTGTCACGTTGGCTCGCCTCATTGACCACTGGAAAGTTGGCGTGATCCATCGTGTCCTGCTTACTACGAGTCTGCACGAACTCCGCAGAGGTGTTCTTCACCTGTCCACCGTAGGCATAGCCCATCTTCTCGCCTTCGGAGACGAGTTTGTCGTGCACGGACACCTTGCCCCCCGCTGCACGTTTGGTCGATCTTGTCGAACGATGACGTTCGGTGTCTTCCCCACCTGCCTCACGTCGGGTCATGGATCTCTCATAGCCCTTCATGGACCCATGTTCTTTGTAGTATTTCTCCTCGTTCTCCGTCATCGGATGACCTTTG
>JADFHH010000161.1 GCA_022567275.1 Pseudomonadota bacterium
GCGGCGCAGGAGTCCTTGCGCAGAAAAGAGGCAAAATCATAACCATGGCTGCCGGGGGCGTAAATGCGGTTAAGATTCGGATAGCCCAGATGAATTGCTCTAACTCCGCTCTTGCCGGCCGTGGTAGATACTCACCACGACCACCTCATCGCCATCCCCAGTCTCGACACGATAGACAATGACATACGCAAGCCCTGACACGGTGTGTTCGGGCGTGCCCGCCACGACCCCTTCGCGCCCCATGTACGGGAATGTTTCGAGCATTTGTGCAGAGCGCCCGATGCGCTCGACAACAGCCGTCGCGGCATCTGGATTATTTTTTGCAATGTTAGGTGTGGATTGCTTCGAGGTCTGACGCCGCACGCGGCGTAAAGCGCAGCTTCATAAACCGCACTTTTTATAAAGCGCGTCCATCTCCTCGTCAGTTGCCAACTCCCCTCGCTCCGCCTGCGCGAGCCCTTCCTTAATTCCCTCAACTTGCTCGGGCGTCGGCTGGTAACGCGGCGCAGCTTCCTGCTTTGCGATTGTGAGCAACATCTCACCGGCGATGTCCTGCCGGTTCTTAGGCAACGACCGCACGGCCTCAATCCCCTTATCGAGTAGCTTTGTCATGGCACCCATTCTAGCACTGTTCCGCAAGAATGCACCCCTACCGTTACACATCTCGATAAATAGATTTGTTCTTTAACGGCGTTTGACATTGTTTATGCCTTATAAGCGCTCATTCGCTTTTCAAGCTTAACACTCGTGTAAGCCTTTTCCTGCCTAATTGTCCTTCGCCCTCCAGGGGGAATGGAACTCAAGCGGGACGGGGATCTCGCTTTTGGGTTACGGGGAAGTCTCAAACTCGAAAAGTGAGTGCGCCTTCCCGAGTCGTAATGTGTATTGGGTAACTGCTCGGATGGGGTTTTTCCTCGCAAGCGGAATACGGCGACTGGTCATCGCGAGCATGATCGCGTCTGCATTGGCGTTCGGCTATTACGCCGGAAATCCGGTAAATCTGGGATTCACAGTCCATGCGGCGCTGTCGGGCGCCGGGTCAATCCATGGCCGGCAAACACCCCCGGAAATAACGAATCCCGAGCGCACCAGAATCGCGCACGAGGCGGAACATCTTTTCGCCTCGCCGCACAAGGGCCCGCGCGCCGATCGCTATGTTGCGTTGACCTTCTCAAGGAAAGGCGTGGCCGCGAAACGCCAGATTGCCGCAATCCCGGTGAAGGCGGACATGATGACAACCGGGTCACTGCCCGGACAAAAGCGGCAAAAGCTTGCGTCCTTGACCCGGGAAACACCGGCGTCCGGGCAGGCAGCGCCTGCTGGCGCTCGCCCGGAGGAGGACGGCTTGCGCAAAATGATTAGCCGCGCGGAGCGCACAAACGCCTCTTTGTTTCTGTCGTCCCTGTTCCCCTCAAAACCGGCCCATTTCCCTGAATTCGCAAACATGCGGAGTGAAGGGGCATCTTCGTCCGGGCCTCTCAGGATCAGCCGCGGTCTGAAATTCAAGGGCGAGTCTGAAGTGGAATATCAGGGGCGCCAGCGCCGCTGCCTGGCCACCGCGCTCTATTTCGAGGCGCGCGGCGAACCCGTGCGCGGCCAGCTTGCGGTTGCCCAGGTGGTCATGAACCGGGTGCGCTCATCGCTCTATCCCGACACCATTTGCGGCGTGGTTTACCAGGGTCAAATGCGCCGCACCGGCTGCCAGTTCTCGTTCACCTGCGACGGGATTGCCGATGTGCCGCGCGACAAGGCAAAGTGGGTTAAGTCCAACCAGCTCGCCAAGCGCGTGACCGATGGCGAAACCTGGCTCAAGGATATCGGTCATGCCACCCACTATCACGCGAACTATGTGAAGCCGCGCTGGCGGCGTGAAATGAACCGCATCAAACAGCTCGGCCAGCATATCTTCTATCGCATCAAGGGCGAACAAATCGAAGACGTGCTGTCTAACGATAAAAGTCCAGCCCGAGGTCCAGCGCTTTCGGGGAGTGGGTAAGGGCCAAGGCGCACATCTATCCGGTTGCTTCTCCATTATTTTTCTTCAAAACATCAACATGGCGTTGTCCGCCCGTTCGCGCTGCCCGTAATGAGCCGGCCGCTACCCCGCGATTTTGTCGCGCGCGGCGCTGGCCAGAAAGCCGGAACGGGTCAGGCCGCGCGCCTTGGCCGCGTCGTCTATGGCGGCGACCAGTCCGGCGTCGAGGGAAATCTGCACTCGCTGGGTGCGTCCCGCATCCAGCAGCAGGGGCAGGGCCACGGGCAGCGCGCCCTGTTTAATTTCATACGCCACGTCCGGGTCTTTGGCGATGTCATCCAGATCGCGCGGCTCGGGCACGGCCCGGCCCGAACTGACAACTGTTTCGGCCCAAAGCCTCATGGCTTCGGCCCCGGCGCGCCGGGCGGCGTCGATGGTGTCGGCGGATGCGGTGCATCCGGGCAGGTCCGGCACGGTGATGTCGAAGCCGCTTCGGGACTTGTGAACCAGTCCGAAATAAGTGGTCATGCTGTCCTCCATATCCGCTGGACGGCTCTAGCGCCATCCAGCCGTCTTGTAAATTGACCGGACCAGACCCGGCGAAACGTCCTTGCGCGGGTGTGTCAGCGATATCGGGTCGGGTTTTTCAGGGTGCTTGAAAATGTGATGGCCGCCCTTGACGCGGTCCAGCTTCCAGCCTTGCTTCTCAAGGCGCTTGATGATCATCCGGCTGTTTCTTTCCATGACCCCCGTTCCTTTATTGTGTATATATATAGACACTTTCGGATGATATTTCAAGGAAAATTGTGTAAAATAATACACAAATAATAAGCGGAAGCGGGGCCATGAGTGGCGCGGACATTCATGTCTGGATGTGAGTTGGGCTTGGTGGACTCGCTAGGTGAAAGGGCTCTGGTTGTAAAAATCCAGCCCGAGGTCCAGCGCTTTCGGGGAGTGGGTAAGACTGCCCACGGAAATCAGATCGACGCCGGTTTGCGCGATCTCGCGCACATTTTCCAGGCTGACGCCGCCAGACGCTTCCAGCACAATTTTTCCTTGTCCCCGGGCGACCGCTTCGCTGAGATCGGCGATGCTCATATTGTCCAGCAGAACCGCGTCAACGGGGAGGGTGAGGACCTCGTCAAGCTGCTCAAGCGTATCGACCTCGACTTCAATTTTTCTCATATGGCCCGCATAGGCGCGCGCGCGTTGCACCGCGGCGCTGATTCCACCGGCCGCGGCGATATGATTGTCCTTGATGAGAATGCCGTCAAAAAGCCCGAAACGGTGGTTTTGCCCGCCGCCGGCGCGCACCGCATATTTTTCCAGCGCGCGCAGGCCCGGTGTGGTCTTGCGGGTGCAGCAGATATGCGCGCCGGTGCCCTCGATGGCCTTCACAAAGGCGCGCGTCGCGCTGGCGATGCCGCTCAGATGGCACAGGAAATTCAGCGCGACACGTTCGCCCGTCAAAATGGCCGCCGCCGGACCAGAAATGCGCGCCACAGTATCGCCCTGGCCCGCGTCCGCGCCATCGGCGATGGCGGTCTCGAATTTGACTTGCGGATTGCACGCCCTGAAGGCTGCTTGCGCGCATTGCAGCCCGGCGATGCGGCCCGGCACGCGCGCGACGATTGCCGCATTGGCGAGCGCATTCTCGTCAACCGTCGCTTGTGTGGTGATGTCGCCGGCAAGCCCCAGATCTTCCTCCAGCGCCGCCTTGACCGCACGCTCCACCACAAGCTCAGGCAAGCTCTGCGCTGCATGGAGAGCGTTTGGGCTATCTGCCAAGTTCGACCATCCGCTCGACAGCGCTGCGTGCGCGCGCGGCGACATCGGAGGGAATAGTGATCTCATGTTTCAAATAGACCAGTGAATCGAGAATTTTTGGCAGTGTGATCCGTTTCATGTGCGGACACAGATTGCACGGCCGTACAAACTCGACGCCAGGGGTTTCGGCCGCCACATTGTCGCTCATGGAGCATTCGGTCACCATCACGACCTTCTTCGGGCGGTTGGTTTTGACCCAGTCGATCATGCCGCTGGTGGAGCCGGTATAGTCGGCTTCCGCCAGCACGTCGGGCGGGCATTCGGGATGGGCGATGATCGCGACACCGGGTTCGGCCTCGCGCGCGGCGCGTAATTCTTCCGCCGTGAAGCGCTCATGCACCTCGCAACGGCCCTTCCAGTCGATGATCTCCACATCGGTCCGCCCTGCGACATAGTTCGCGAGAAATTCATCAGGCAGGAAGATGACTTTTGCAACACCGAGCGATTCCACGATCTTCACGGCGTTTGACGACGTGCAGCAGATATCGCATTCGGCCTTTACTTCAGCCGAGGTGTTCACATAAGTGACCACCGGAACGCCGGGATATTTTTCACGCAGGGCGCGCACATCGGCGCCGGTGATGGATGCCGCCAGCGAGCAGCCGGCTTTCAAGTCGGGAATCAGCACGGTCTTGTCCGGGCTCAGAAGTTTCGATGTTTCGGCCATGAAGTGGACGCCGCACTGGACGATGATGTCGGCTTGGGTGCTGGCGGCCTGTTTGGCCAGTTGCAGCGAGTCGCCGGAATAATCGGCAATGCAGTGGAAAATTTCGGGCGTCATATAATTATGCGCCAGGATCACCGCATTGCGCTGTTTCTTCAGCTCGTTGATGGCCTTGACATAGGGCGCGAACGCCGGCCACTCGACCGGGGGGATCACGGTTGAAACACGCTCATATTCGGGCGTGGTTTGCTTGGCCAGTTCAAGGCTATACTCTAAATCCGGCATCTCCATAACGCCGTATTTGCGCACCGCGTCCGAAATATTATTTGCGGTCTCGATGGCGGTCATCTGAGTCTCCTGCCTCAGCTATATACTCTTAATGAGTATATATAGGGCGTTAAAACAACCGGCAATTGGACCGGTTCTCGATATCAATATAGTCGAATTGAGCAGAAATAGCCAGAGGGGGGATGACGCGGCAAAACTCCCTTGCGGGGAGGGGTCAGGGGCGGGGGCCTTTTCCTGGCAAAGAGGTCACCCCACCCGGTCCCTGCGGGCCCACCCTCCCCGTCAAGGGGAGGGTACTTTATATTCGCACTGCAGACACTCATCGTGCAACTTCCCACGTCGTGCCCTCAGGCCCATCCTTCAGCGCGACGCCCATGGCCGCCAACTCATCGCGGAGGCGGTCGGCCTCGGTGAAATCTTTTGCTGCGCGCGCTGCATTTCTGGTGGCTATTAATTCTTTAACCCGCTCGTTTTCAACAAGTCGTGGTTG
>JADFHH010000162.1 GCA_022567275.1 Pseudomonadota bacterium
TCTCGATCCGCTAGGGGGGCGCTTGGAAAAATTTTTCGTTCCTGCATACGTCGAGGCCCAGGTTGTCGAGATCACGGCCTGGGTACAGGCCCATGTCTTCGTCTTCAGCGTCGCCATCCAGTTCATCGTCGTCGTCTTTGCCTTTGTCATTGCCTGGGTCACCGCCGCCCGCTTCAGCCGGTGGCTTGAAAAGGGCTGGGACGCGCCCTGGTACGAACGTTTCGGCCGGCCCGTGGCCCAGGCGCTGGCGCCGCGCATTCGCGTCAACGCAGTGGCGCCCGGCCCTACTTTGCGCAGTGCGCGTCAAAGCGAAGCGCAGTTCGTGCGCCAGACCACCGCGACCATTCTGGGCCGTGGGGCCAGCCCCGAAGACGTTGCCGCCGCAGTACGCTATCTCCTAGAAGCGCGCGCCGTAACCGGACAGACGCTCGTCGTCGACGGCGGGCAGCATCTGATCTGGCGCACAGAAGATGTGAGTGTCGAGGTATGAGCCGTAAAACCACCCGTGTCTTTATCCGCGATTTGGAACTTTTGGCGCGCATCGGCGTCCATGGGCGCGAACAGGGCATGCCGCAGCCCATCCGGATCAATGTAGAGCTTCGGACCGACACCGCCCCCACCGAAGACAGGTTGCACGAGACAGTCGATTATGAGTCGGTGGCCAATGCGATCCGCGCGATCGTATCGTCCGGCCACATCAATCTTGCCGAGACGCTGGCCGAACGCATTGCTGCGTCCTGCCTTGAAGACAAGCGGGTCGTCAGTGTGCGCGTGCGGGTGGAAAAACCCCATGCTTTTGAGGAATGCGCCTCCGTTGGCATTGAAATCGAGCGCCTGCGGCCGTTAAACTGATCGGGCAGCGCGCCGCGCGGCATCGCGGTTGAAGATTCGATCCATGGCCTCGAAGACGCAAAATAGCAAACCCCGCCCAGCGGACAAACGCGCATCCGGCACAGGGACCGGGCCGGGTGTCATCGCCCGTATTGTGAAGACCCTGCCCAATAGTCCCGGTGTCTACCGGATGATCGGCGCGGATGGCGATGTGCTCTATGTGGGCAAGGCGCGCTCGCTGAAAAAACGCGTGCAAAGCTATACCCGCCTTGGCGGACACTCCAACCGCATCGCCCGCATGATCGCCGCCACCGCCGGCATGGAAATCATCACAACCGCCACCGAAAGCGATGCCCTGCTGCTTGAAGCCAACCTCATCAAGCGCCTGAGGCCGCGCTACAATGTCATCCTGCGCGACGACAAATCCTTCCCCTATATCCTGATCGCGCGCGGCCATGACGCGCCTCAGCTTGTCAAGCATCGCGGCGCACGCAAGCGCGAGGGAGAATATTTCGGCCCGTTTGCGTCCGCCGGCGCGGTCAACCGCACCATCAATACGCTGCAGCGCGCCTTTCTGCTGCGCTCGTGCTCCGACAGCTATTACACGGCGCGCACGCGCCCCTGCCTGCTGTTCCAGATCAAACGCTGCGCCGCGCCCTGCACCGGTGAGATTTCGCTTGGCGCGTATGGGGCGCTGGTCGATGCCGCTGAAGATTTCCTGACCGGAAAAAGCGAAAAAGTGAAACACCATCTGCACGCGCGGATGGAGGCGGCGAGTGAGGCGCTTGAATATGAGCGCGCCGCCGGCTATCGCGACCGCCTCGCGGCCCTGGCCCAGATACAGGCGCATCAGGGGGTCAACCCGCGCAGCTTCGCACAGGCGGATGTTTTCGCCGCCCAGTGCGAAGGCGGGCAAAGCTGTATTCAAGTGTTCTTTTTCCGCACCGGCCAGAACTGGGGCAACCACGCTTTTTTCCCGCGCGCCGACAAGTCGCTCGGTCCCGAAGAGGTGCTCGATGCCTTTATCGCGCAATTCTATGACAACAAGCCGGCGCCGAAACTGATTCTGCTTTCGCACGATATCGCCGGACGCAAACTGCTCGCAGAAGCGCTCAGCGCCAGGGCCGGGCGTAAAATCACTGTTTCCGTGCCGCGGCGCGGCGAGAAGCGCGCAATCATGGAGCAAGCCCTGGTCAATGCGCGCGAGGCGCTGGCGCGCCGGCTCGCCGAATCCGCCTCGCAACGCAAACTTCTCGAAGGCGTGGCGCAACTGTTCGAGCTCGACGATGTACCGGAGCGCATCGAGGTTTATGACAACAGCCATATCCAGGGATCGAACCCGGTGGGCGCGATGATCGTCGCCGGGCCTGACGGCTTTGAAAAGAACAGCTACCGCAAATTCAATATCAAGTCGAAAGACATAACACCCGGCGACGATTACGCCATGATGCGCGAAGTGCTGACCCGGCGCTTTTCGCGGCTGCTGAAGGAATCGGGTGAAGACGATAAACGCGCGATCTGGCCCGATCTTGTTCTGATCGACGGCGGCGCGGGACATCTCTCCGCCGCGCACGGCGTGCTCGATGAGCTGGGAATCGGCAATTTGACCGTGGTGGGCATCGCCAAGGGTCCCGGCCGCGACGCGGGCCGCGAACGCCTGTTCGTTCGCGGACGCGACCCTTTCATGCTGCAACCGCGCGATCCGGTGCTGTATTTTGTGCAGCGGCTGCGCGACGAAGCGCACCGCTTCGCCATTGGCGCACACCGGGCGCGGCGCAGACAAGCCATCGGCGCGACGCCGCTCGATGATGTGCCGGGCATCGGTCCGGCGCGCAAACGCGCATTGTTGAAGTATTTCGGTTCCGCCAAGGCGGTCGGCCGGGCCGGCCTCGCCGATCTTGGTGCGGCGGATGGCATCTCGGCGCGAATGGCGCGGACAATCTATGATTTTTTTCATGAACAGAACCGGTGAAAAGCCGTAAGGTGCTCCGCAGATGGAACGACTCGAACGCCAAAGCCTGTATCTGTATCTGCCAAACCTGCTGACCTATAGCCGGATTGCCGCGGTACCCGCACTGGTGGGCTGTTTTTTCCTCGAAGGAGATTTCGGCAACTGGCTGGCGCTGGCGATCTTCGTCACCGCCGCCCTCACCGATGTGCTCGACGGCTATGTGGCGCGCGCCTGGCAGCAGCAAACCTCGCTCGGGCGCATGCTCGACCCCATCGCCGACAAGCTGCTCGTGGCGGCAGCCCTGATGATGCTGGCGGCCCAGCAGACCATCGCCGGGTGGTCCTTATTGGCGGGAGTTATCATTCTGAGCCGCGAGATTCTGGTCTCGGGCCTGCGCGAATTCCTCGGCGAAGTCAATGTCTCCGTGCCGGTCTCCAATCTGGCCAAATGGAAGACCGTGGGGCAGAATGTGGCCATCGGGTTTTTGCTGGCGGGAAGCGCCGGCGACAAGATTTTTCCCTGGACGAGTTTGACCGGACTCTGCCTGCTTTGGGCCGCGGCGCTTGTCACGCTCTATACGGGTTGGGATTATTTCCGTGCCGGTGTGAAGCACGTACTGGAACTGGGCCACGACGAATGACTGTAAAACTGCTCTATTTCGCCTGGGTGCGGGAGAAAACCGGGCTGGGCGAGGAAAGTGTCGATCTCCCCGGCGAGGTGAAAACCGTGGCCGATCTGATCGGCTGGCTGAAGGCGAGGGGACCGGAATACGAGGCCGCCTTCGAACAATCGGACGTCATCCGCACGGCACTGGACCAGACCCATGTGAGCCATGACGCCAAGATTGCCCAGGCGCGCGAAATCGCCTTTTTTCCGCCGGTCACGGGGGGGTGAGAGGTCCCATGATCCGCGTCCAGCAGCAAGACTTCGATATCGGCGAGGAAATAGACCGCCTGCGCGCGGGGCGCACCGACATCGGCGCCATTGTCAGCTTTACCGGCACGGTGCGCGACACCGCCAAGGGCGCGCCGGTCACCTCCATGACCCTGGAGCACTATCCCGGCATGACCGAGAAGGAGCTGGAGCGCATCGAGGCCGAGGCGAATGCGCGCTGGCCGCTTCACGCCAGCCTCATCGTCCACCGCACCGGGCGCATGACACCGGGCGAAAATATCGTGCTGGTGGTGACGGCGTCGGCCAGCCGCGGGGCTGCGTTCGAGGCGGCGGAATTTCTGATGGATTATCTCAAGACCGATGCCCCGTTCTGGAAAAAGGAAGAAGGCCCCGATGGGGGCGGGTGGGTCGATGCCCGCGACAGCGACGACGCGGCGCGCAAACGCTGGAGCGCGCAGGACAAGGCGGCCGAATAGGGGGACGCTTCGCGGATTGGGCCTGATAACAAGGGCGTTGGAGTTTGACTCACTGTCATATCCAATCCCGTCACCCCGGCGGAAGCCGGGGTCCAGAAAACAACCCCTGCGTCATTATTATGCGGCTGCAACTGGATTCCGGCGTACGCCGGAAAGACGGAGAGTGGAAATCGATCAAACACAACCGCCCTTGGTATTGGGGCTTTTTTTTATCGGTTGTTACGTTGGCGGCGTTACTGGGACGGGGCCTTGGCGTTATGGAGAGAGTCCAACTCATTCTTGCAAAAGTCGGTTTCCCCAGAAACCTGTTTGAACACGAGATTGTAGAGGGGGGCCTCTTTGACTGCGGATGCAGCCAGATATCCAAAGCCCTGATAGCTGCAGATTTTTTTTATGGATATGTCGCTCCACGGCTTCGGAAGATTGTCCAGTTTAGAACTTTCATCATCTGGAAGCGGGTCGAGGTTAACCCCTCCAGTCCCCACGGTTACCTGCTTGGGGTAATCGCCGACCACATGCAAGACCTGGAACATGTGCCGGTCGCCGGAAAGGACCAACTTTACCTTTAACAAATCCAATTTGTGTTCACGCCAAAGCGCCAGCATCATGTTACTGCTTCCGGGGAAAGCGTGATCGAAAGTGCCTTTCTCTTTTTCCTTCTCTTTCCATTCCACGCCGAACAGCGGGCCGTGAGTGGCAAGCCAAGCTGTCCGGGAACCTTCCGCCAAGGTCCCGATAGCCTGGAATATATTTGACATGGCATCCTTTGAATCTTTCTCTTCAGCTACCGCTTTAGCCTTATCTGTATCATTGAGCTCCCTCTTGTTCTTGGCGAAAGAGATGGAACTGTCGGCGACGATCAGGCGCAGATTTTTCGAGAGATCGACCGCATAGGTCGCAACCAGTTCGTTATCATCCTTAACACCCTTATCATCCTTACAATTCAAATCCCGTGCGTCGTCCAATCCGAAAAACAAATAAAACCCATGGGGGGTCTGCCCGTGTTCACCGCACCGCTCGTGATTGCCGCGTACCATTATCCAGGGCGCCTTTTTGAGGAGTGATTTCGCGGGGTCGAAGAAGTAGAATTT
>JADFHH010000163.1 GCA_022567275.1 Pseudomonadota bacterium
CTATGCCATCGCCGGGTCGCTGAACGCCGATCTGGTGAACGATCCGCTGGGGCAGGACAGGCAAGGCCATCCGGTTTATCTGAAGGACATCTGGCCCTCCACAAGTGAGATTTCCGGGCTGATCCGTTCCTGCGTCACGCCGGAAATGTTCGCTACGCGCTATGCGAATGTGTTCAAGGGCGATGAACATTGGCGGAAAATCGGCGGAACGGGAGAAAAAGTCTATGACTGGCCGGAGACCTCCACCTATGTAAAAAACCCGCCCTATTTCGAGGATATGGCGCTGGAGCCAAAGCCGGTGAGCGACATCCATGACGCGCGCATATTGGGCCTGTTCCTGGATTCCATCACCACCGATCATATTTCGCCGGCCGGCGCCATTCAGGCGGATGGACCGGCGGGAGAATATCTGATCGAGCATCAGGTGCGCCCGGTCGAGTTCAACTCCTATGGCGCCCGGCGCGGCAATCACCAGGTGATGATGCGCGGAACGTTTGGCAATATCCGCATAAAAAACCAGATGGTCTCAGGCACCGAGGGCGGGGTCACCGTGCATTATCCCTCCGGCGAGCGCATGCCGGTGTTCGACGCGGCCATGCGCTACAAAAAAGATTCCGTCCCGCTGGTGGTGTTCGCCGGCAAGGAATATGGCACCGGCTCCAGCCGCGACTGGGCGGCGAAAGGCACAATCCTGCTCGGCGTTCGCGCGGTCATCGTCGGGTCGTTCGAGCGCATCCACCGCTCCAACCTTATCGGCATGGGCGTGTTGCCATTGCAGTTCGAGGACGGACAATCCTGGCAGAAACTGGGCATTACGGGTGAGGAAAAGGTGACCATCGAGGGGCTGGACTCGCTTGCGCCACGCCAAACCCTGAGCGCCAAAATCACCTTTGCCGATGGCGCCGTGAAACACGTCCCGCTGTTATGCCGTATCGATACCGAAGATGAGCTGGCCTATTACCGCAATGGCGGAATCTTGCCCTATGTGCTGCGCAATCTGGCCAAGGCCGCGTGAGGCAGCACGGCTTCGGCCCGGCGAAAATTATATGGTTTTGAGGAAACAAAAAGAGCCGGACCAGTTGGCGGTGGTCCGGCTCTTAAAGTTTTTGCCGCTCCGAGGGGGTGGAGCGCCAATGCCAGCGGTCTAAAAAAACCGCAGGCAAGCAGAAGGCGACAAGGGAGGGATGTCGCCTTGCTGATCGCGATTTGCGATTAATACTAATTTAATGATTTTGTTGCGCTGCAGCAATTATCCGGAGCGCATGGCAGCTATGCATTAATGCATAGCTTGGGAGGAAAAATCTAAAACGACCATTCGCGCGCCTTGGCGACGAGAAAATCGCGAAACACGCTGATCCGCTTGGATGCTTTGGCCCCCTCGGGATAGACGAAATAGGTTTCGAATGTAGGCAAATCGGCGGTTGTGAGAAGCTGCACGAGTTCGCCTTCCTCGCGCGCCATATAGTCGGGGAGAATGGCCAGCCCCACGCCGCGCTGGCAGGCCCGTTTGAGGGCATAGATATTATTGACGCGCAACACCGCCTGGCGTTTCGCGCCGCCTTCAAGGCCAGCGGTTTCCAGCCAGTTGATCTCGCGGATTTGCGCCGGGGGAACGCCGCCATAGGTCAGTATCCGGTGGTTGTCGAGATCGGCCAGACCCTCAGGATGACCGAACCGCTTCAAATATCCGCGCGATGCATAGACATGCAGATGCACCGTAAACAGACGGCGCTGGATAAGATCGCCCTGGCTGGGGGGCTTGAGCCAGATGCCGACATCCGCCTCGCGCATGGTCAGGTCCAGCTGGTCATATTCCAGCATCAGCTCGACGCGGATATCGGGGTAGAGATCGATGAATTCGCCAATGCGCGGCGCCAGCCAGGATGAGCCAAGCGCAACCGTCGTCGTGACGCGCAAATCGCCGGACGGTTTGGTTTTTGAATCGGCCAGCAGCGTCTGCGTGGTTTGCAGCTTCTGGAACACGTCATGGGCGGTGCGGTAGAGCATCTCGCCCTGTTCGGTGAGCACCAGCCCGCGCGCATGGCGGTTGAACAGCGGCACCGAGAGTTCGCTTTCAAGCGCGCTCACCTGGCGGCTGACCGCCGACTGGCTCATATTCAGCTTCTCGCCCGCATGGGTGAAGGAGCCGGCCACCGCCGCCTCGTGAAATATTCTGAGCTTGTCCCAGTCCATTTTTTTCCTGTTTGCACTAATGTTGCAGTTAGGGTTCTCCCCCTCTCCCCGGTGGGGAGAGGTAAAGATTACTCCGCGGCCTCACTGTGCGCTGCTTGTTCCGTGAGGTATTTTTCCGCTTCGAGCGCCGCCATGCAGCCCAGCCCCGCAGCCGTCACCGCCTGGCGAAAAATGTCGTCGGTGACGTCCCCGGCGGCGAAAACCCCGGCGATGGCGGTTGCGGTGGAGTCCGGCTGCGTCACCAGATAGCCGCCGCGCCTGGTCTCCATCTGACCGGTAAAGAGCTCGGTGGAAGGCACATGGCCAATGGCGATGAAAATGCCATGCACGGAAACTTGCATGACCTCGCCGGTCTTGACATTTTTGAGTTTTGCGCCGGTCACGCCCAGCGGGTCTTCGCCGCCAACGACTTCGTCCAGTACCGTGTCCCACAGAAGCGAAATCTTGTCGTGGTTCAACACCCGCTGCTGGAGAATTTTTTCCGCGCGCAATTCGTCGCGCCGGTGCACCAGCGTCACCTTCGAGGCGAATTTGGTCAAAAACAGCGCCTCTTCGACCGCCGTATTGCCGCCGCCGATGACCAGCACTTGCTTGTCGCGATAGAAAAAACCGTCACAGGTGGCGCAGGCCGACACGCCAAAACCCTTGAATTTTTCTTCACTGGGCAGCCCGAGCCATCTGGCCTGCGCGCCCGTCGCGATAATCAGCGCATCGCAGCTATATTCATCGCCGCTATCGCCCTTCATCCACAACGGGCGGCGCTTCAGGTCAACCTCGACAATCGTGTCGGCGATCATTTCGGCGCCGACATGCACCGCTTGGCGCTGCATCTGCTGCATGAGCCACGGACCCTGAATCACATCGGCGAAGCCGGGATAGTTTTCCACATCGGTGGTGATGGTCATCTGCCCGCCGGTTTGCAGCCCGGCGATAACGACCGGCTTGAGCATGGCGCGCGCGGCATAGATGGCGGCGGTGTAACCCGCGGCCCCGGAACCGATGATGATGACCCGTTCATGCCTCACGCTCATGTTTCACGCGTCCCTGTTCGCCATTGTTGGGAGTGTAGCAGCAGATTCGAGGAGTTTCAGCCCTGTCCCTGAAATAGGGTGGGAGGGGAGGAATGGCAAGCGCGCTGCACTGAGCGGCCTTCCAGCGCTCCGCGCGCGGCATCTTTGCGAAATCCGCCCGGCGTCGTGAGGCCGGAGTCTTTCCTGTCCTACCGCCTGGCGGCTACTTGAGGACGATACGCGCTCAAGTAGGCCGAAGGCCGGTAGCGCAAACAAAGAATCCAGCTACAGCTCTCAGGCGCGGGGGCCGTAGTACCCCCGGGTCCGGGACGGCACGCCCGGGGTGGCCAGGTCCGTTAAACCTCAGCGTTTGTCACAACACACCACTCGCGCTCAAGTAGCCCGAAGGGCGGTAGCGCAAACAAAAACCACCGCAGGAACCGCTCCCTTCCCCACATGCACGGACGGTCCATGGCACGCATCCCCTTAAATGAGGAAGAGATGGGCGGATAATAATGCATGGGGGGAGGGCGGGGATAAGTTTTTTATCTTCAGTTAAATCATGTACTTACCCGGCGCGCTCCTGCCCGACCCGCTGCGTATTTCCCGCACCCCGCTTCGTCTTTCCGGCTCTCTCTTTTCGTCATTCCCGCTCTCTCTTTTCGTCTTTCCCGCGAAGGCGGGAACCCAAATGGGCCTATCCGCACAGCACAGTGTTTGTTGAGAGTCACATGTGGGTTCCCGCCTGCGCGGGAAAGACGAATGAGGGCGGGAAGTGCCGTGAGCGAAAACAAACCCCGCCCCTACCGCACCTTGGCGAAGCGGATCTGCACGTCGCGGATGGATTTGGGCGGGGCCGGGATTTGCGCGGTGAAGGCGGTGCGGCCGCCCGCAGGCAGCAATTCGGAACTCACATCCGCGGCCCATTGATAAACTTCCACCTTCTCTTTGGTGCGCAACCCGAACACCACGGTCGGCACCTTGAGCGGGAGCGCCGTCACATTGACGATATCGCCGGAAACCTCAAGCACCGGGCGCCCGGCGCTGTGCGCCCAGGAATATGCGACATTCTCGAACGCCAGCCCGCGCACATTCACCGGCAGGCCGAGCCGCGCATAAGCGGACGCCGCGCCGGGCAGCGCGCGGACCACATTTACGCGCTGGAAATAGGCGCCGCCCGCTACACCGGCCAGCAACATGGCCAGGCCCACCCAACCCGCCGCGGCACGGCCGGAAACCGCTCTGCGCCGCCGGGTGGCCTTGCCGATGACGATGGGCGGGCTGTCGCCCGACCGTCTTTCTCCCGCCTCGCGGAAAGCCGCGGACAACGCCTCTTCCATGGCGCGTTCGCTTAACGCGTCCCCGGCCTCGCCGGCGTTCTCCACCGGTTCAGCTTCGGGTGCGGGTTCGGCCGCTTCGCCGGTCGCGGACTCCATGACGGCGGCGACCGCATCGAAATCGATATCCTCAAGGTTTTGTGTTTCCGGTTCTGGCTCCGGTTCCGGCCCGGCGGGCGCATCGCCGGCGTCCTGGAAAATGATCTCTTCACTATCGAATTCGTCCAGCGCGGAGGGTTGCTCCGGCTGGCCGGCACCCGTGGCGAGCCAGACATGCTGGCAACCGGCGCAGCGCACCTTGCGGCCATCGGCGGGAAGTTCACCCGGCGTTTCGTAGGCGGTTTCGCATTTTGGACATGTCAGGATCATGGGTTCTCGCCTTGTCATTCGCCGCGCCGCCCGGACTGTCGGCACGAAAGGCACGAAATGCGTTGATACGGCTGTTACTCTCCCGCATAAAGGCCCGATTGTTCAATACCGATGGCGCGCCGGAGTAGCTATAAGTGATTCGCTTTAAAAATGTTGGACTGCGCTATGGCCTTGGTCCGGAAGTGTTGCGCGATGTGGATTTCCATCTCGTGCCGGGTTCGTTTCATTTTCTGACCGGGCCGTCGGGCGCGGGAAAAACCTCGCTGTTGCGGATGCTGTTCATGTCGCTGCGCCCCCGCCGCGGGCTGATTCATCTGTTCGGCCCGGA
>JADFHH010000164.1 GCA_022567275.1 Pseudomonadota bacterium
GCATCCGTTTTAGCCGGTGCGAGGATCAAGCGAGCCTTCAATCAC
The DNA here is from genome assembly GCA_022567275.1 of Pseudomonadota bacterium. Lineage (GTDB taxonomy): Bacteria > Pseudomonadota > Alphaproteobacteria > Rhizobiales > Methyloligellaceae > UBA2767. The sequence goes on from JADFHH010000164.1 coordinate 46, forward strand.
ATATGCGGGAGAGATATTACCAGTGACGCTGGAGTGTGACTCACCGTCCAGTTCGATCCCATCGCCACGGACCCGGGGGCCAGGGTGACGGAGGACGGATATCGATCAAACCAAACCGCCGCTGGTAGAACCTGGCTCGATGGTGAATTCAAGCTGGCCGTGGGCCGTGCGTAAAGCCGCCTCGACGGCCTCGGGGGTATCGCCGCGCGCGAAGATAAAGCCGAGATATTTGTTGCCTTCGGGCACCGGGACCAGGGTTTCGCCCAAGGGAATGCTGACGATCACATCCTCGATGCCGGCGATTCCCCGGGCCGCCTCGATACCGGTAACCCGGCGCAGTACCCCTGGCGCGGGAATGGGGATCATCATGACGCCTGTCGCCGGACGATCGAGCGCGACAGCCGGGACGGGCAACCCGAGGGCATGCCGCACGATCAGGTCTTCCAGACGCCAGCCGGCGCCGAAACGCAAGGCGCGCGAGCAATGCCCGCCGATCGAGCGCGCGGCGATCTCGATCAGCCAGACGCCCTTGCCGTTGATACGCATTTCCGCGTGGATCGGACCCTCGCGCAAACCCAGTCTGGCGACGGCACGCTCCACCGTGGCGTATATTGCGTCCTGCACATGGGCCGGCAAACGCGAGGGCGTGACATATATGGTCTCTTCGAATACCGGGCCTTCCAGAGGGTCGGGCTTGTCGAACAGCGCCAAAACCGTGAGACGGCCCTTGTCGAGCAGCCCTTCCAGGGCGACTTCCTCGCCGGGCACGTATTCCTCGACGAGAATATGACGGCTGGCTTCGCCGCCTGTCCCGGCGGCTTCCAGAATGGCCCGGATACGCTGGAACGCGGCGGCGAACTGGGTCTCGTTGTCGGCGCGGATGACGCCGCGGCTCGCCGAAAGCGCCAGCGGCTTCAGCACCGCTGGATAAAAGCTGTCCCGGGCGGCCCGTGCCGGATCGCCAGAGACCGGGTACAAGGTGAAGCGCGGGACCAGAAGGCCTGAATTAGCCAGCCGCGTGCGGAACCGGTGCTTGTTTGCCGTTGCCTCCACTGACTCGGGGGAGTTGTGGGCCAGGCCCAGCGCCTGCGATGCCTTGGCGGCGATCAGAGTGGTTTCATCGTCGACACCGATGATTGCGGCAAGGGGATATTCGCCGCCATAGGCAACGATTTGAGAAGTCCCCCGTTCCACATCCTTGAAATCGATCGTTACGGTGCCGCCTTGCGAAAATTCTTCCAGCACGTGCCTTTGATCGGAACCAACGGCTACATCAACGCCAAGCCGCTCCGCCGCGTCGAGAAAATCGCCGATACGATATGACGTGGTTGGGACCAGCAGCAAAAGACGCCCGGTGGCGGGAACATCGTTCATGGGCACGTACTCGACGCCATCGCCAACCGGATATCCGCTGAAAAAAGGAGGTTACCCGGCGTTATACCGCGCTCGCGCCACCCTTACTTGCCTGGCTGATGAAAAGGCGATGCGGCTGCGCCGTCGCCCTTGCCCTGTTGATAATAGGGGTTGGCGCCGCCGGCATGGTCCGTGACGTCGAGGACCGTGCCGATCGCGGGAACCAGCGCCTTTATCTCCTTGACCACGCCTTGCTTCAGGGTGACGTCGGCCATGCCGCAACCCTGGCAGGCTCCTTCCAGGCGGATGTAGGCCGTATCGTCCTGCACGTCGACCAGCGAGATGCGCCCGCCATGGCTCGCCACCTGCGGGTTGATCTTCGTTTCCAGAAGATTTTGGATGGCCTTGCCCTCCGCTGTATCGAGACCGGGCCTGGGTAAGGGCTGGCCTTCGTCAAGGATCACCGGCTCGCCGGTAGCGAAATGTTCCATGATGGTCCCGAGGATGACGGGCTTCAGCATTGGCCACTCAACGTCATCGGTCTTCGTCAAGGTGACGGCTTGCGGGTCAAGATACACACTGGTAATGCCCTCGATCTCAAACAGGCGTTGCGCGAGGGGCGATCGCGCGGAGGATTTTTTATCGAGGAACCCCGCCGTTCCTGCCGACAATAAGGTTTGCCCCGGCAGGAACCTCATGCGGGCCGGGTTCGCAGTCGCTTCGGTCTGAATAAGCATGATAGTTGCTCCTGAAAACGCGTCGATTGCCGCTTTCACAGACGATGGCATCTTTTCGACAAAATTTGCCCGGATGCCCTTTTGGAATACCAGGGTCCAGGACCCTAAATGAAAATTTCCATCTGTTGTTTCGTCGGCTCCGCGCAACAATACCAGTTTTCGCTCAAATAGGGTAGCTTACGCGAGTTCTGCGACGAGAGGTCGATTTGCATTCGATTTCGTTCGCCCATCGCCCGGTTCGTCTCCCGCCAGATACGCTCGAAGATTTCAGCTCGCGGCAGATCGGAGCTGCATGCCTCCTCGACAATTGCCTCGACGGCGGCCTGCAATTCATCGACCCGCGCATCGGCGTGCCGCCACGGATAGCACAAACGCCGTTCGTCGAACCCGGCGGTGAGTGCGGCCACATCAGGGAGCTCGAGCAACCGCGATCCTTCGGGAATCAGCAGGCGTATGGCCAGCTGAACCGGTGCGACGGCGTCGACCAGGTTTAGCTCGAGAATGGTCTGCAACAGATCCCGGTAGCCCGCCAATGTGATCCAGGGGATGAAAGCGACAAATGTCGGGTTGAGGCCAAGCTCGACATTCCGGCACAGCTCCACCGCGCGGAAGAAATCCTTGCGCGTATGCCCTTTATCGAGCTTCTCAAGGATGTCGTCGTCAACGCTCTCGACCGCCGAGGTGACAAACAGGCAGCCTGTGTCCTTGAGCGTTTTCAAATGTTCGGCATGCTTGACCAGGTGCTCGATCTTTATCGTCACATCATATGTAAGCTCCGGCCAATTGTGGTGAAGTGTGGAGACGATTCTTGTGGCATGTCCCACGCCGTTGAAGAAGTCGGGATCGCCGAATGTGATGTGCGCGGCGCCCGCGCGTACTTGCTGCTCGATGTCGCCGATGACGACATCGCGCTGAACGATCATGAACCTGCCATTGTAGACCGGGACGATCGGGCAATGCCTGCACAGATGCTTGCACCCGCGAGACGCCTCCGTATAACCCACAATTCGGCGGCTGCCGTCCGGCATGGTGAGAAAGGCGTATTTCGAGAGTTCAGGAAGATCGCGCCGCGTCGGAATTTTGAAACTCTGCTTTCTGAGGAAGATCACTTCTTCTCGTGTCTCGTTCGCATCCGGGCTTCCGTTCCCCGCCACCTGCTTGGCAATGCGGACGATCTCGCCCTCGAACTCCCCGCCGACGACAGAGTCGACGCCAAGCCTTTGTAAATATTTCGCATTCATAGGCGCGTACAACCCGTAGGCGCAGATATGGGCGCTTGGGTTTCGCTGGCGGACCGCCGAAATGACCGGCACTGCAATCCGCGTCGCCGTATGCATGGGCAGATAGAAACCCACGAACTCCGCATTCCGGACCGCGTCGTGTTCGAGTTTCTCAATTGCCAGGTCGAAAGTGCGAACCTCGAAGCCTTCCGCGAGGAGCCATGTTACCGGAGATGCCAGCCCGAAAGGCTGATGCCCCAATTCGTAGGTCGAGATGAGGACAATTCGCATTGACAAGAACCTCTCCGCAGCCGTGAAAAACTATCTCATGCCGTCCCTTGTTGTTTAAACCTCCTGAGCAGGATGCACAATCGGACCCGGTCTGGAAAATCGCATCCGGCCGCTGTATGCTTCACCGCCGTGAGGCCAAATGGACCCAAGCCGATCTGAAACAGCCATGCCCTGGAGCTGTCATGAATGCACCACAGCGAGCGGAGGCATTTTTTCCGTTCGATAACAGCTATGCGCGGTTGCCGGACCGGTTTTTCGCGCGGCTGGCGCCCACGCCTGTGCCGGCGCCGCGGCTCATCGCGCTAAACCATGCCCTTGCCCGGCACCTTGGCCTCGATCCGGAGACGCTGTCATCGCCCGAAGGTGTGGAAATCCTCGCCGGTAACCGGGTGCCGAAGGGCGCCGAGCCGCTTGCCATGGCCTATGCCGGCCATCAGTTCGGCGCCTGGGTGCCGCAGCTCGGCGACGGCCGGGCAATCCTTCTCGGCGAACTGATCGGCCAGGACGGAATACGGCGCGACATGCAGCTGAAGGGCGCGGGCCGCACGCCGTTTTCACGCATGGGCGACGGGCGCGCCGTGCTTGGTCCGGTGCTGCGCGAATATATCGTCAGCGAAGCGATGGCCGCCCTCGGCATACCGACGACGCGGGCGCTCGCGGCGGTGACCACCGGCGAGAAGATCATGCGCGAGACACCTCTTCCCGGCGCGGTGCTGACCCGTATCGCCCAAAGCCATGTGCGTGTCGGCACATTCCAGTTCTTCGCCGCCCGGGGCGATGAGGAGGCTCTGCGTGTTCTCGCCGACCATGTGATCGCCCGGCACTACCCGGCGGCCACCGGGGTGGAGCGCCCCTATCGTGCGCTGCTGGATGCGGTCATCGATCGCCAGGCAGACCTCGTTGCCCGGTGGTTGCTCATCGGTTTTATCCATGGGGTGATGAACACCGACAATATGTCGATCGCCGGTGAAACCATCGATTATGGTCCGTGCGCCTTCATGGACACGTACCATCCAGAGACAGTGTACAGTTCCATCGACCATATGGGCCGCTACGCGTACGCCAATCAGCCGCATATGGCGCAATGGAATCTCACCTGCCTCGCGCAAGCGCTGCTGCCGCTCCTCGATGGGGACGAGGAGGTTGCCGTTAAACAAGCTCGCGAGGCTGTCGGCGCTTTCCCGGATCGTTTCGAGGCCGCGTGGCTTGCCGGAATGAGGCGCAAACTCGGTTTCAGGGAAACGCGGGAGGGCGATAGGGCGCTGGCGCAAGATCTCCTGAACATCATGGCGGAGAACCGTGCCGATTTCACGCTCACCTTCCGCCGGCTTTGTAACCTGGCGGGCACCGGGCCGGAGGCCGGCGACCCGATTCAAAATCGCTTCGACGACCCCGCTGCATTCGATAGCTGGGCCGGGCGGTGGCGGCAACGTCTGGCGGAAGAACAATGGGACGATGCGGCACGCAGCGCAGCAATGCGCGCGGTCAACCCGGCCTTCATCCCGCGCAACCACCTCGTTGAAGAGGCGATCAAAGCTGC
>JADFHH010000165.1 GCA_022567275.1 Pseudomonadota bacterium
GTGTACAGCGGAGGGCGGGAGCCTTAGTGTGATGGCATGAGCCGGATGATGCGAGAGTATCACGTCCGGTTCTGTGAGGGGCTCGGGGTGAAATTCCCCGGGCCTACTCGGCATTAGCGGTCTTGGCTCAATCGCATTCGGGCTGTCAGAGAAGATCAGGCACGCCGGTCAGATCAGATATTATTGTGGTCGGAGGATAGGCAGGATCGAGCAGGATATCGCCATGTCGGTTCGACCACACGCAGGCTATGCCAGCGGCAACGGCACCAAGAACATCATTCGCGCTACCGGCGATGTGGAGAACATCCATCTTGTCAATTCCGAGGACCGTAGTTGGCAGATTATAAACGGCTGGATGAGGCTTATACTTCCCAGCGGTTTCAGAGGACAGGATGTGGTCGAAGCCAGACGCAAAATTATGTGCCACGGCTTCAAGCATCGCCTGATCGCCATTGGACAGGATTGCCGTCATGCACCCTTTTGCTTTTACTGCTCCAACGACCTCATTGGCCTCGGGCCATGGATTTAGTTTGTCCCATGCCCTGATCAGAGCCTCGCGGGTTTCGGGAAAAATCTCGACATCGTTTCGGCCGGCAACGTAATCGAGCGCCATACCGGTGGCATCTCGGAATGATGTGCGGCCTTTATCCAGCGAATTGCTGATTGCGGCCCGTTCCATCTGCTTGGCCCGCCAGGTCCTGACAAAGGTTGCCGCAGTATTGGCCGTCATGTTGAGCCTGTCTGCAATTACTGGCACCAAACTGCCCTCGATATCGAGAAGCGCCATGTATACATCGAACGTAACGAGTTTGGGTTTCGGCATGCCAATTCTCACTAGCGGGCTGAAAGTCTAGCCGCTGAGCTTGCATGAAGTGTGGAGCGATTTAGCGTTTGGTCAATTAACATGCATGATAACAATGCGCCAAGAGCCTTGCCTTGGGGCGGATGGTTGATAACCGCTCAGGGTCACGAACCGCCGATCCGGTAATACCAGCGGTCCTTTTCATTGACCGATATGCGCCCATTTCCGCCTACCGATTGATTTTATTGTCTCCGGTTGGGCGATCAGCCTGTTCCAGGCCTCGCATCCGGCGTCCAGAATGGCGTCATAATCTTCGAAGACGCGGTTTGAGAGCCAGTTGGCGCGCAGATATTGCCAGATATTTTCAACCGGATTGAGTTCCGGTGCGCATGATGGCAGCAGCATTATCGTGATGTTTTTCGGCACGTTGAGTTTGCCCGTCGTGTGCCATCCGGCCCGGTCCATGAAGACGGCAGCGTGTGCGTGTTGGGCCACGGATGCTGATCTCCGATGTCAACGTCCTTGCAGTGCATGAATGTGGCGGGCACGCCGCGAATATGCAGTGGACCTGAACGGCTCGGTGGAATTACCAGTTTTCTTGCGACGGACGCACGTCTACCTCAAATGACCAGGCCGAGCGCGGTTGCTGTGACAGGAAGTGCACGGTCGTTGCAATGTCATCGGGATTCAGCGTTTCGGGTGCCTCAAGGTTGGCGTCGGAAACCAACGACTTGACGCCTCCATCGATGATGATGAGCGCAACGTGGATTCCGCTTGGCCATAGGTGCCGCGCCATTGCTTGGGCCAGACTGCGCTGAGATGCCTTCGCCGGCGCAAACGCGGTGGTGAACGGCTTGCCGCGCAGAGACGCGGTGGCGCCGACGAAAATGATGGTGCCGGCTTTTTTCTCTTTCATCGATGGGATGACCTGCTTGGAAACGAGGAAAGCACCCATCGTGTTAATGCGCCATGACTGCTCGAAATCGTGTGCGCTCAATTCTTCAATGGTGCCCCACACGCCGGAACCGGCGTTGTACACGAGCACATCGATCTCTCCCATGTCGGCGCGAACGGCCGCGAATGCAGCCTCGACAGTCGAAGGGTCGGTGACATCGCACGCGTAGGCCTTCGCCGATTCAAGTTCGGCTGCGAGTTTGCTGGAGAAGTCGGTCTTTCGTGAGAGTAGCGCGACCGCGTAACCCTCCGAGGCGAACCGCCGCGCAAACGAGGCGCCGTTTTTGGGCCCGATTCCTACGACAGCACATACAGGTTTCGGCATTTGGGGCTCCTTTTACGGTGATCAAACTAGCCTGAATTATTCACGGCAGGCAGTAAATGAAGCGGTGACCGTGGATTAACCTGTTGAAAGGAGGATCTCCGCCGCATCATCCTGCCGCTCTTTCGGCCAGAGACGAACTTTCATTGTCCGTCGTCAAAGTTTTTGAGACAAACGGTGGGCTGATACAAGAGAGGCTCTGACTCATCTGGTTTGTCATTTTATGCGGCGCTCCTGTGGTGTTGCAAGCGCCGGTTTTGAATGGTTTTGCGTTTGATCTCCAAAATCATGCCATCGGATGACTGCTGAGGAATTCGGTTCTGTTGGCGACTGAATCGTTGTACGATTTCCACGAACTTGGAGCTTATCTGGGAAATGTCGGTTAAAGACTCCAATTGCCCGCGCACGGCGACCTTAGCCACCTGCAAACCATCAAAAGGGAAAAATCCTTCGCCGGGACACGGCTGGTGACAGTCTGTACGCAATGATAAGGGTGAAGTTGGAAGCTCTATCCGGAGAAAGCTTATGACAGTGATCGACTACTATTTCTCACTCAATTCGCCCTGGTCCTACATGGGCAGCGCCCGTCTGTCGAAAATGGCAAAAGCCAGGGGTGCAACGGTTAATCCGGTGCCCGTCAATCTCGGCACCGTATTCGAAAATACTGGCGGCCTTCCGCTTCCTAAACGCTCACCCGAACGCCAAGCGTACCGCATGATGGAACTTAAGCGCTGGCAGGCCTTCAACGACATCCCTCTGGTGCTTGAGCCTAAACATTTTCCCCATGACGAGACCGAAGGCGTCCGCCTTCTTCTCGCCGCGAAGAAAACCGGTGGTGATGCCCATACGCTCGCCACCGAACTCGGCCGTGCGCTCTGGGAGCGGGATGAGGACCCTGCCAACGCCTCGGTTCAGGACGCTGCCGCGAAGCGCGCTGGCCTCGATGCGGCAGAACTGCGTGAAGCACTTTCTCTGGACGAGGCCAAAGCCGAATGGATGACACTGACCGAAAAATCCATTGCCGATGGCATCTTCGGGGCCCCCTCTTACGTCATCGACGGTGAAATTTTCTGGGGCCAGGACCGGCTGGATTTTGTCGAGCGCAAGCTCGCTAGGTAAAATCCGCGTTAAATTGGCTAGCCAGCCAGTTACCTCTGAAGGCTGTTTCGCGCATGTCGCAGCAATGTCGTGGCCGCAATACCCTCAAGAGGGAAATCAACAGCCCTAACGTCGGCTAACCACCGCTAAGCGGCCGCCTCCGGACGCGTGTCCGGACGACTGGTTGGTGCCAACAGCGGTCATTTTGACGTTCAAGCCGGTGACGTTGATGAGAACCATGCTTTTGGTCGAGAATAGCCGCCTGAGAGCCCCATCGAGTTTTGTTGGTTCGGGGCATATGGCGACAAGTGCTGCGGCTGGTTAATCTCCCTCGCCGGGTTCGGCGGAGAAATATTTTTCGAATTTTCCTTCGACACCTATATAGTCGTCGGAATCGGCTGGGGGATCTCTCTTTATGGTGATATTGGGCCAGATGCTGGCGTATTTAGCGTTCAGCTCAAGCCATTTTTCCAGGTCAGGCTCAGTATCGGGCTTAATCGCATCCACAGGACATTCCGGTACGCAGACGCCGCAGTCGATGCATTCGTCGGGATGGATCACCAGCATGTTGTCGCCCTCATAGAAACAATCCACCGGGCAGACTTCCACGCAGTCCATCGTTTTGCACTTGATGCAGATTTCATTGACGATATAGGTCATGACACAATCAAACTATTACTAGCTAGAGCTGCCAAATCATGTGTCGCAATTCGATAAGCACAAGGCCGACGCAATCGTATAGCAAGCCGATCTCGTTTACGCCTCAACACCAGATTTATACCTCGCGATCCCCACAAAAGGAAGTAACCGTCCGGCGTTTGCGACGTTGCGGTTTTTGCACTGAAGGGCTTTGAGGAAAACTGATCGACAGCATTCCAAAGGTCCGTTAAGGGTCAACTACTGCCCTTCAGGCCATCGGACTTCGACGGCTGCTATACCCTCAGGAGCGGAAATCAACAGCCTGAATGTCGGCTAAGCGGGGCAAGGCGGAGCAGTACATCAAATTAACACCTGCTCCCGGCCCATTACGGTTGGCTAATAGAGGTTAAAAGCGGCTCCAGCTTGCGCTTGAGTTCGTCCTTGATGGGATCTGCGGCCTTGAAAATCTTACGCGCCTTGAGAAAGTCGAGCACCCGGAATTCGTTGATATTGGGTCGGAGCAGGACATCCGGCCTGTCGGAGCGCAGCTTTTCAGCAATGATACTCTGCAACAGGATCTGAGTGGCGCCGAAGATGGCGTCCATCGGCGAGGGGATGTCGCGCCCGGCGCCCGGCTCCGGGCCGCCGACCACGTCGACGGCGACGACAATATCGGCCTCGGTGAGTTTGTCAGCGGGCAGCGGATTGACTAAGCCGCCATCGACCAGGATACGACCCTCGAATAGGACCGGCTTGAAGATCGTCGGCAGGGCGATCGAGGCGGCGACCGCCGTGCGCAACGAACCTGAAACGATCTCACACTCGCGCCAGCGATAAAAATCCGTCGCGATGACCGATAGCGGTATGGACAAGGCGGCGAAGTCCTGAGCCACCTTCTCGGGAACGAAAAGACCGACGACGCGCTCCGCGTCAAATTGAATGGCGCCGAGCGCACCGCGCGCGAACATGCCTTTGAACAGGCGCGGCCTCAGCTCCATCAGCTTGGCCAGGACACGAGTCGGCTCGCCGAGCGCGTCCAGCGTATGAGCGCGAATTTCGAGCCCCGACAATCCCGAGGCATAGGCTGCCCCGATCACCGCCCCGATGCTAGTTCCGGCGATACGGCAGGGCTTGACGCCCAGTTCGTCGAGGGCCTCCAACACCGGGATCTGCGCCAGCCCCCGCGCCCCGCCGCCGCCGAGCCGAAGAAGGAGTTGGGGGCCTCGAGCGAAGTCGAGAAACAGGAGCTCGGCGACAAGGAACTCGAGGCGATCGGGAACGTCGAGACCGGCAAGGACGAGGATTTGATCGAGGACCCCTCGGAGCTTGGCGAGGACGCCGACGACGTGGCCGGGGTCATCG
>JADFHH010000166.1 GCA_022567275.1 Pseudomonadota bacterium
CCAAATGGCAGGAGGGTCGGCATCCGCATTGTCACTTTCGAGGCCTGCTCAGGCTTCACTCGTATTACGGCCCGCCGGATCGCTCAGCCGCCCAAGGCGACCTTTGTCACGAGGCTTCAGCCCGGCCGGTTACCCGACCAAGCCGCTCGTCAGCTACCGGACCTATCGACAACTATCCGTGTGGAACCCTCCTCCACTGGTGATCCGCGCCTTCGGGGCGCACTGCCAGGAACGGACATCGCCTCATTGAACCAAAAATCTAATCGGAGCACTGACGAGGCGCTAAATAGGCGTTGCCTGCAACGTCACGCCGGGTTCAGGCCGGATCGTCATATGCATGACCGGAGTGGGTGGCGGACCGGCGGGCGCGAACCGGAAGCGCGCAACCAGCGTCATGAGAATGATCTGCGCCTGCATCATCGCAAAGTTCGCCCCGACGCAGATTCGCGGGCCGGCGCCGAACGGCAAGTACTGGAAGCGGTCGCGCGCTTCAACTTTGTCAGGCGCGAAATTATCGGGGTCGAAAGCATCGGGCCGATCCCACCAGAGTTGGTGGCGATGAAGCGCGTAAATGTTGAGGAACACCGTGTCCCGTGGCCGAATATCGCGCTCGTAAAGCTGGTCCGGCGCCAGAACGTTACGCGCCAAGAGCCCCACTGGTGGGTAGAGCCGCATCGCTTCCTGCAAGACTTGCTCGACATACGGCGCGCGCGCCAGGTGATCCGCACCTGCGGCCTGGTCGCCAAGCACCGCGCGCGCTTCCTCACGCGCCCGCGCCTGGACGGTTTCGTCATGCGACATCAGGTATAGCGACCAGGCTAGGGCGAGCGCGGTCGTTTCATGGCCCGCGACAATGAAGAACTGAATGTTATGCAACAGATCTGTCGGGGTCATCCGGCGGCCGCTGTGAGGGTCCTCGGCCTTGAGCATGTGGTCGAGAAGATCCTCCAACTCGCCCGGACCTTTGCGTCGCCGCGCCTCGATGGCGCGCGCCACCATCCGATGCATGGTGCGAACCGCGCCGCGCCCGCGTATCTCACCGGGCCGCGGAATCCAGTGCGGCACATCAAGAAAGTCGAGCAAAGAGGCCCTCCCGGCAGTCAGAAAGTAACGGGTGATGGCCGCACCATATTCCTCCGCATCGAAGTGCTCCCGTCCCGAAAGCGCAACCTCGCAGATGACGTCAAAGGTTGCGGAAAGCATTTCGCGGACGATCTCGACTGGACCGGACTGCGCGGCGATCCGTGCCGAGGCGCGTTCCGCGGTCTGCGTCATCATAGGCGCGAGCGACGCGACGTTGCGCGCGGCGAACACGGGCGCGATGGCGCGGCGCTGCCAGCGCCAACCCAAACCTTCCGAAGTGAACAGGCTCTCACCCACGGCCGAGCGGAGCATCCGGATCATGACTTGAGACTTTGGGTAGTTCTCGACGTTATCGAGGAAGATTCGCTTCAATCCCTCCGGGCCCTGCACCATGTGCCATCTTCCAAGCCCAGTGACACCCGAAACGATCGGTTGAGAGTAACTGATAGCTGGAAGCACGCTGAGCGTGTTCCTCCGAACCGCACGCAGGCTCTGTATAACGCCCAGCGGGCGTAGAGGCGGATCTACGGTGGGCGGGATGAACAGGGTCATATGCGCCTTCCTTGTTCCTCTCGATCGTCAAACTCTATTCAAACGAACTCGAAGCGTACATATAGCTCAATGCGTGCCTATCCGGTTAAGGCAGACACCCACTACATGTAGTATGTCTCGTCGGACAATAGGCAGGGGCGGTCGCAGGCACATTGAGAAGGAAATATGCTAATTCCTGATTGCTCTGAATTCCGAACTGGGGTTTAGTTCAAGTCACACACTGAACGAATCGGGATGGAACGGTGGCGACCAAAGGAAAAACGAAGAAACCCACGGCTAGGCGTGAAGCTGCTGATGAAACGACATCGCCTGAGCGTTTGGTTGCACTAACCGAAAAAAGCGTCAAGCTGGCACGAATCACTGCGAAGAACCCGTCTGCACCTGTTAGTCTCTTGAGAGCTCTGAGTCTTAGCGAAGACGAAGCGACACGCAAGAGCGTAATCCTCAATCCGTTTGCTCCATTTGACGTTTTGAGCGATCTTGAAATTCAGTTCCCAGAACTATTTGTGAATAACCCGTCACTCGAATTCTACAACTCCATCAAGCTCTGATTTTCTAAAATTTTTCCATCAGCGCACCCTACATGTAGTGGGTGTCTGCGTTAACCGGATAGGCACGGTTTGAACCTGGGCCACCATAGCGCTTGGCAATTTCCACATAGGCGCACCTTGCCACGCAATCCAGACTGCTCCACGCTTCTGTTTTCATCATATGATGATAGAGGGCAACGTACCTCGGGCCACGTTTAGACCTTCCTTTTGAGTTGTGACTACTTGCCATTTGCGTCGCCCGCACCGACATGGAGCGCACGGCAGCGGCGCCTGGATGTGTTTTTTTCCGTACATACCTCCCCCGGCGTGTTCTTGGATCGTCCCGTTTTATTGGTTTTCGTCATCCGGCTGCCTCTTCAACCTTGACGATATCCATAAGCACCGAATCCCATGTCGCAGTGCGCTCTTTCTTGTGCTCCGCTGCAATCCTAGCTTTCAGATCGGTTGGCACGGGGGTATCGTCATCGTCCTCGCCCAGCTCTTCGAGTGCTTCATAGATATGCTTTTGCACCACGACTTGTCGGCGCATTCTGCGGTAAGCGTCGGCAAGTGCTTCGTCGTCGGGGATGATCTTGGCAACGCCATGCTCTTCCAGTTTTCCCTCTAACCACTTAACCAGGGCGTCACTGGTGAAAGCGTTGATCTCGACGCGCTTGTGCTGCAGAAACTCAACCTCCGCGTCGGTCGCGCCGTTCAGGAGTAGGTTTTGCTTAATTTTCCACGTGCTGCCCCGTACGTAAACGCTCTCGGATTCCAGCCCCTCTATGTCCTCAAGCCGCAAGCCGATGTCGATTACGTCGGGTGCGCCTTTGAAACTGTATCGCGGCGTGTCCCGGCTCAGCGTGCCGACGATAGAAAAACCGGACTTGTCGAAATCATGCAGGACGAGAAGGGGGATGTCGTCGCCAGCGAGTTCGTCTACAAGCTCCCTGGCCGCCGTCGTGCTCATGCCTTTCGTAGACATGAGAGCGAGGTCATACCGCTCGGCGAGCTTTACCGCTCCGAACAGCGGCATGAAGCCCTCCTTCTCAATGAAGAGGATGGCCCCGAAGCGGTTTTTCGGCCCGAGCGCCGGATAATGCTTCTCCATGATGCCGAAGTCGAGGTCGCCGACTTTATGCTCGTCAACACGGCGCAGGTAGTTTCGGACCTGTAGCGTTCCGAGCGGCACCGTCTCTTTGGTGTGTGGTTCATGGAAGTGACCGCGCGCATCGAAGACAACATTCCAGTTGACGCCCCTTTCCTCGATGTAGTCGGGCAGGAGCGTCTGCGTGAAATATTTGTCAAAATTGCTGCCAACTTCCCGGTCTGCAAGTTGCTGAACTTCTGGCCGCGCGGCATACATGATCTGGCGCGCGTGTGCCGGTAGCGTGTCGTTGCCGCTCGCCTTCATGTAGGCGTCTTCCATGACCTGCCACGCCGCTTCCTTGATGCTTGTGTGCCATCCGCCCCCAAGATAATAAGACCGGTTGGCAGCGGCCGATGCCGCGCGCTCCTCGCGCTTGCGCTGCTTGGCCCACTTTTTGGTGACGCTCTGCACGGCGCCTATGATCGCGTCTGATTTCATGACTTCACCACCACGGCGCTCTTGCCGCGGTCCGTGTATTCGACGCGCGGGCATGTCATATGCAGCACCAGGATCACCGGTTCGCCCCTGTTGGCGCGTTGCTCGCTGAGAACGGTGTCGAGGCTCTCACCAAAGCTGCCAAGTTCGCGAAACGGGTTGATGATGCCGGGTGACCAGTTGACGCCCGTGACCAGTACGCGCCCCGGACGATCGGGCGTCCAGCCAAAGGCGGTCTCGACAATCCACGGCACGCCGTCTGTTGTGCCAGTTACTTTCTTGTATTGGAATGAATCCATCTCGCAACCGGCGTCTGTGAACCGTTGCTTGAAATGTTCCTTTCCGATAACACCAAGCATCGGCGGCTTGACCGGTTTCGAGTGCTCCTGCATCGAGACCAGTAGGTTGGCCATCGCGGCCCTGTCCAGCACGTTGCCATTCACCAGCTTGGATAGCGGCGCGCGCGCCAGCTCTGTCGCCCCCAGCACGGCTTTTTGTTTTGCGGTGCTGCTGAGACCCCGGAATTCGGAAACAAAATCGCGGACGGTGCGCTCGCGGCCGGCGTCTGCGTCATTGCTGATATAACCGGCGATCAACCGCTCCAGGTGCTGGTCCGTATACCAGTGTGCCGATGTCGGATCAGATGGGAGCCATTTCTTCCATGCGGTGTCTGTCGGCTTGACGGTTGTGTGCTCGCCATCCCAGTCAACAGTGATATGCAGATGCGGGTTGAGCCAGGCGTATTGCGTGGCGATTTGTAAAAAACGCTCTTTTTTGTCCGCCTCGTTTGACCTTGGTAAGTTCGGCCAAAATACCCTAACTTTGGTGCCTTTCCTTGCTTTGATGGGTTTTGCTTCGTGCGCAATAACCGGCTCTTGCCGAATGCGATCAACCGACATTTCAATGCAGTGACGCGCGCCTTGCGCCTCAATCTCGATCCGGCCGCGTTCGCCGTCCAGCACAAACGGCATGGCAACAACGGTCTTGAGTGCATTGCCTTGCGCGCCTCTGGTCGGGGACACATAGGCTTCGCGGCTGGAAACGCGAACCGTAAAATCCAGAATGTCCTTGATCGTGTCGGCAGGTAGACCCGGCCCGTTGTCCGATACCGAGATGCCGGAGTTATCGACGATAACCTCAATCACGGGGGCCGTCCCGGCTTCCTCGCAAGCGTCGATGGCGTTATCGACCAGCTCTTTGAGGATCACCAACGGCCAGGCATCGCGCTGGTGGCCGGTTTGCGCAATGAGTTCCTTTTCGCTGGCAAAGTCGAGTGTGCGAGAAGTCCGCAGTGTGGTGCGCTGGAGGGTTGCTGTCATGACGCACCGGCAGCCGGTTCGCCAGACTCGACGTATTTAACCTCCAGCGCCTTCAAAACGGCTGGCGACCAGTGGCGCAGCACCGCCTCAGTGTGCCGGTGCCA
>JADFHH010000167.1 GCA_022567275.1 Pseudomonadota bacterium
TGAATTTAGCTGTATGGATGGTGCGCCACTCAATACGAAAATAGTGCGGAACCCGCTCATCCTGGCAAGCTAGTGGCGTGGCGCTGGAGCACGATCTAAAGGCGCAAATTCCCCCGGCATTTCTGACGTTGAGGCCATTCCGGAAATTATCGAAAGAAATTTAGCATCCCGGCCAATGTATGGAATAAAATTCCTATATTTCTGATATTACGGCCTTAACATAGAAAATTATCCTCCTATAATATATGTGTCGCCTCTAATCCTGTCGGTATAGGATGTTCGCAATCGAAACTGCGCGCGCCGCGGGACGGCGGGCGTCACTTATTGGAGGAAAAAATGTCACTGCAAATTGGCAGCACTGCCCCTGATTTCGAAGCCGAGACGACGCAAGGTAGAATCAGGTTTCATGAATGGATTGGCGATTCCTGGTGTGTGATGTTTTCGCACCCCAAGGATTTCACGCCCGTGTGCACCACCGAGCTTGGCTATATGGCGAAGATCAAGCCAGAATTCGATGCCCGCAATTGCAAGATCATCGGCCTGAGCGTCGATCCGGTCGAGAACCATGCCGAATGGTCGAAAGACATCGAGGAGACGCAAGGGTTCGCGCCGAACTATCCGATGATCGGCGACACCGATCTCAAAGTCGCCAAGCTGTACGGCATGCTGCCGGCGAATGCCGGCGATACGTCGGAAGGGCGTACTGCCGCCGACAACAAGACGGTGCGCAATGTCTATGTGATCGCGCCGGACAAGGTGATTAATCTGATCATCAGCTATCCCATGGCCACCGGGCGGAATTTCGATGAAGTGCTGCGGGTGCTCGATTCGCTTCAGCTGACGGCGAAGCATCAGCTGGCCACGCCGGTGAACTGGAAGCCGGGAGAGGACGTGATCATCGTACCGGCGGTGTCCGACGAGGACGCAAAAAAGAAATACCCCGATGGCTGGAAGGCGCCAAAACCGTATTTGCGGATCGTGGCGCAACCCAAAGACTAATGGCATAAGTAAATGGCGCAGATGCATCGCAGGATCGATTCCGGCATTTCGTTCGAGCCGCATGCGGCGCTCGACACTTATTATGGCGCTCTGGGCGGGCGCGATTTGCTGGAACCGTTGATCACACGGATTTTCCCCAAGCGCATCGCGCTGGTCTCCTCCTTTGGCGCGGAATCGGCCGTGCTGCTGCATATGGTGGCGGCGATCGACCGGACCCTGCCGGTCATCTTCCTCAATACGGGAAAACTGTTCGGTGAAACCCTGGCCTATCGCGAAACCCTGACCGAGCGTTTCGGCCTGAGCGATGTGCGCGATATCCGCCCCGATCCGGTTGACACCGCACACCTCGACCCCGCCGGCGATCTCTGGAACACCGATATAGCGGCTTGTTGCGGGTTCCGGAAAGTGCTGCCCTTGCAGCGTGCTTTAGCTGGGTTTTCCGCCTGGATCACCGGGCGAAAACAGTTTCAGTCATCGGGGCGCGCTTCGCTGAACAAATTTGAAAGTGATTTTCCCCGCATCAAAATCAATCCGCTCGCCGATTGGCCGGCGCAGCGCATGGCCGCTTATGTTGCGCGCCATAATCTGCCGGTGCACCCCTTGGTGGCGCAGGGCTATAACTCGATCGGCTGTGCGCCATGCACCTCTCCCGTCACGGATTCAGAAGATGTCCGCGCCGGGCGCTGGCGCGGCAGTGAAACAAACGAATGCGGAATCCACATCGCCGGCAAAGACGAGACCCCGACTCGAGCCGAATCCTGTCCGGTTCAGTGACGATTCTCCCGCTCGCTTGAAACCGGCGAATGGGTGCGAGCCTGGCGCGCGCAGTTGTCAGGACACGGTCGCACATGATAACGCCTTGATTTAACTGTAAGAAATAAAGAAAAATCACGCATTCATCCTGTCCCGTCGCCCATGAAAAACGTGGATTTGCCCATATGGTTAAT
This sequence comes from Pseudomonadota bacterium, assembly GCA_022567275.1. Taxonomy (GTDB): domain Bacteria; phylum Pseudomonadota; class Alphaproteobacteria; order Rhizobiales; family Methyloligellaceae; genus UBA2767. The sequence goes on from JADFHH010000167.1 coordinate 1,947, forward strand.
ACTTTATTGACAACTGTCCCGGATCATAACAGTGACGCAACAAAAGACGGTCTCGCGGCCGCAAGGGCAGTTTTATGGTCAAGTTGCAAGGGGAGGTGTGCGCCACACACCGAAAACTCTGCTGGAAACTGATGACGGTCATGGCCATAGCGAGCCTGGCCGCCGGCTGCGCGAATATCGGCAAGAAACACACGCTGACAAGCCAGCTTTCGTCCATCAACTACGCCAGGCAGGCCCAGCGTCCGCCGCTCAAGCCCACACACCCGTTATATCTCGCAACCACCCATTGGGCCGGCAAGCATCAGAAGAACCCGCAAGATCCCACGGCCGCGCTCAGTTACGCGCGCAATCTGAAGGCGCTCGGCTCGAGGGAAAAGGCTCTGGATGTGCTGGCGCGCACCTACCAGCTTAATCCCGGCCACAGCGAACTGGCGTCCGAATATGGCCGGATGGCGCTCTCCCTGGGCAAGGTCCAGTTGGCCGAGCAATTGCTGAACGAGGCCAGCAAGGACAAACGGCGCGAGGACTGGAAACTGCTCTCCGCACTGGGCACCGTGAACGCCAAGCGCGGCGATCACAAGAAGGCGCAGTCCTACTATCTCGCCGCGTTACGCAAGAAACCTGGCGCGACTTCGGTGTATAACAATCTCGCATTGTCCTACGCCCTGGACGGCCGGGCAGGAGATGCGGAAACCCTGCTGAAGAAGGCGATTTCCAAGGGCCATAATACACCGCGTGTGCGGCAGAATCTGGCGCTGGTCCTCGGACTCCAGACCAAGTTCGGCGAGGCCACGCAGATGGCCCGGGCCGATCTGTCAAGCGATAAAGCCGCATCGGATGCCGACTATCTCAAGAATATGGTCAAAAGGACACAAATCGCCATAGCGTCCAAGTCAGCAGGCAAAGCGAAACCCAAGATCGATTTCACGACCACAGCCGCGCTGCCAGCGGCGAAGAAGACCACGCGTAAAGGGGTGAAGAGCGCGGCCACGGCGAACAAGCGCGCTGGCAAGCTTGCCGGAAAACTGCCCTGGCACAAGCATCCCGCCGGGCGCAAAGCGATCCGTACAGCCCAGCTGACATCGACGACTGCCAGCAAAGCGCCCAGGGCGGGCGCCACAAGCTGGAGTACTACGGTGTCTCAGGGCAGCACGGCCAGGAGCGAGACACAATCAGGCTTCGAATTTCCCGATAATCATTAGCGTATAAGCTATCGCGCACGCACGCCGAGCAGCGCCAGCGCCGCGAGGCCGGCGGAAATCACCGCGTTCCATCCAGCAAACGATAGCCCGAACATGCGCCAGGGGGCCGCGTCACAGGCGATGGCGCGCGCGCCTTCAAGGGCGTCCAGCAGAGAGCCGGTGAGCGGCGCCAGCGCGGCGCCACTACCGCATGTTTGCGGCCCCGGCCACCATTTCCACTCGATGCCGGAATGATAAACGCCGATGCCTGCATTGATGAGAAATCCAATCCCGCACATGCCAAGCAGAACCGCGGCGAGGCCCGAGCGTCCGGTGCGGACGAGCAAAAAGGCAACCGCCGCCAGCGGGATTCCCGCATAATAGGCATAGCGCTCGATGAGGCAGATCTGGCAGGGCGCATATCCGCCAAGATGCTCGAACCCCAGAGCTGAAACAATGGCGGCCAAAGCGGCCGCCGCGGTGAGCGCGGCCGCCCGGGGCAGGGTGATCCGTTGCAGCAAAATCATTGGGTGCACGTATATCCCTATACGAGAAATTTGATAGCGATAAAGCCGGCGACCAGGCTGACAAGAAACACCGCCGTGACCAGCCCGAAGCGGCGCTCGATGAAGGCGCGGATCGGCGGTCCGAACCAGTAGAGCAGGCCGGACACCACAAAGAAACGCAAACCGCGTGCGAAAATGCTGGCGATCATGAATACCCAGAAATTGAGCTGCGTCGCGCCGCTGGCGATGGTGATGACTTTATAGGGGAAGGGGGTGACGCCGGCCAGGAACACGATCCACGCGCCATAGTCGTTATATTCCTCAGCGAACTGCGCGAAGGCGTCTTCAAAGCCATAGAAACCGAGGATGGGCTTGCCGATAAGTTCGAACAGAAAATAACCGATAGCGTAACCGGCAATGCCCCCCAGCACCGAAGCGAGCGTGCAGATGGCGGCGAAAAACCAGGCCTTGGCGCGCTCGGCCAGCACCATGGGAATGAGCATGGCGTCGGGCGGAATCGGGAACAGCGAGCTTTCCGCGAAGGCAACCGCGCCGAGCGCCCAGGGGGCCCTGGGGTGTTTGGAAAGTTCAATGATCTGGTCATACAGCGCTCTGAACATATGCGAGTCATTACTGGCGCGGGGGCGATTTGTCCATGGCGCGGCGTGTGCGGCGGCGCAATGGCTGGACGTGCATGTTGACGGCGCATCGCGCATCGCTATCATCGCCAGCGCGTTGGCCCCAGTGGCGGAATTGGTAGACGCGACAGACTCAAAATCTGTTGTCCGCAAGGGCGTGCTGGTTCGAGTCCGGCCTGGGGCACCAACAAATTCAATAGGTTAAGAAAAAAGATGAAAATGGTAGAGCGAATTGGGGTAACAAGTGGGTAACGGGGTGGCTATCTAAGAGTCTGACTCAAAACGATCCTCAACGATTTCAAGCCTTTGCTGGGCGGCGGGTCAAGAGCTTGATGTGGGTGATGAGAATCCAGGCAACGGCGGTGTTGATGAGTTTTTCGAAGCCCTCGGCTGAGTCCGATCTTTTCATGATATCGAGTCCGTTGTTAAGAAGCGGATTTGAGCGTTGTGAATGGCTTCATCTCCATCACTATTGCGGCGATTATTATGCGCAAGAGTTTCCTCAACCATTTGAGGATGAGGCGCAGGTTGTAGCCGACGGCGCTCATGACGGCGTTGATCTGGTCGCCAAGGCGGCCGTGCAGGAAGTTGCGGCCCAGATGGCCGTCGCTCTTGCAGTGTCCGATGACGGGTTCGATGGCGGACCGCCGCCGCAGTTCTCGTTTGATCTGTCCATGGACGCCGCGCTTCTGGCCGGATTTGAAGACACGCCGGGGCTTTGGCGCGTCGTGGCCCCGGTAGCCCTTGTCCACATAGGCCCGCTCGATCTCGCGCCCGGTCAACGCCTCGGTTTCCTCGATCACGTCTTTTAGAGTGTGGCCGTCATAAGGGTTTCCGGGCAGCGCCTTGGCGTGGAGGATGAACTGGCCGCCCTTGCAGCGTTTGTTGGTGGTGGTGAGCGA
>JADFHH010000168.1 GCA_022567275.1 Pseudomonadota bacterium
CGTGTGATGTCCCGGGCAAAAATTTGTTCGGCGAGGCTGTTGATGATTTCGATGCCGGTGAGATCGCCCTTGTGCACCGTGCGGTCGAAACTCTGCCCGGCGAACGCTTTTTGGTGCAGCGTGCCGTCCGGGTTGCGGTCGAAGAAACACCCCATTTCGTTTTCAAGCTCATGGATGCATTTCACGGCGCCTGTAACCAGCGCCCAGGCCAGCTCCTGATCGGGCAGCCATTTGCCCCCCGTTATGGTGTCCATGAAATGGCGCTCGATGGAATCGCCTTCCGCCAGCGCCACATTGTAGCCGCCCTGCACCATGCGCGTGCAGCCCGATTTGCCCACCAGCCCCTTCACCGCGATGGCGATATCGAGTTTTGGATTGGCTTTTTTGGCGTGCAGCGCGGCGAACAGCCCGGCGCCGCCGGAGCCGATGATGAGGATGTCGGTCCTGAGTGTTTCCAGCATCTAGAATGCCTTCATCAAAAACAATATGCCAACGCCTGCTCCGAAGGCGAAGGCGCATGAGATCCACACGCCTTGCGCTCGGGTGAGGCCGAAAAACTCAATCCCCAGCACCCGCAGACCGCCTGCGAAATGGACGCCGAGCGCCGCCACCAGAAGCGCTTCGGACACCTTCACCAGGGGCTGGCTGGACCAGATCATAAAATCGGCAAAACTCTCAGCCTCCAAAGCCAGTCCGAGGGAGAGGAAATGCAGCGGCAGGAATATGGCCAGCGCCAGTCCGGACAGCCGGTGTATGAGCGCGGCGGCGAAACCGGCATGGAAACGGCTGGCGCGTGTGAAATCACTGGCGCTCATGCCCACACCACCGCGTAAATGGCGCGTGCGCCCAGGCCCCACAGGATGAGGGTGAATGTATGGCCGATGCTCATCGCGGCGACGCGCCCGAGCGGTGTCCATTCGCGCAGGATGGTTTGCACGCCGATACCGGCATGGATCGCGGCGGCCAGCACGAACAGGCCGTAAAACGCGCCCCACATGAGGCTGCCTTGGGTGCGCGACAAAATCTCCGCCGCGCTCAACCCGCCTTGCACCGCCATAATGATGACGATCAAGTGAGTGATGACCAGCGGCGCCATGAGCATGGCGGTGCCGCGTTGCAGCAGATAGGAGAGCGGGGTCATGGCGAAAGCTCCCCTTTGAGCGTGGCCTTCAGGGTCGCGCGCTTCAGCCCGGCGATGGAGAAAGTCGGGTTGAGGCCAACCGGGCAATGTTCCGCACAGGACTGGTGGGTGTGACAGTTGTGGCAGCCGCTGGATTGCGACACGGCGCGCAAAATACCCGTCCGGTCGCCGTCGCGCACATCGTTCCAGGCGGCCCAGGCGCGATTCAGGGCGGCGGGGCCGAGATAATCCTCGCGCCAGGACACCACATCGCAGGCCGCATGGCAGACGCCGCAACCGATGCATTCGATGGCCGCACTGGCTGCCGCGCGCTCTGGAGCGTCCGGCCGCACTTCAGCCATCTCATCGCGTGGCCCATCGCCTGGAACAAAGCGCCCGCGCGCCGCGTGCCACTTGTCGAAGAACGGCGTCATGTCGGTGACCAGATCGCGGATGACGGGCAAGTTTCGCAACGGCGCGATGGTCAATTTTCCACCGCTGGCGACACGGCTCACATGGGTGCGGCAGGTCCAGCGCGGGCGGCCATTCACGGTCATGGCGCAGGAGCCGCACACACCCACCCGGCAGGCGAAACGGTAGGCGAGCGCGGCGTCGAGATGACGCTGAATATAGGTCACCACATCGAGCACGGTCTGGTTTTCACGCGCCGGCACTTCGAAGGATTGATACTGACCCGCCTCGCGCCCGCGCCAGATGGAGGCCTTCAACATGGCTGCAGGAGAGGTCATGCGCCCTCCTCCCTGGTATCGGAAAGCGTGATGTCGAGCTTCACCACATCGCCGCGATAGTTGACGATGCCCACATAAATGACGCACCCGGCCAAATCCCGGACCACCCGGCGCAGGATACCGATGGGCGAGCCGATGGGAACGCCAAGCCCGTCCGCCACCAATCTGTCGGCGGCGCCGATGGTGAGCGTCTGGCGAATGCTGGCGATCTCCACGCCGGGCAGGCGCTCGATGAGAAGAATGATCATTTCGCTATCGAAGCGTTTTGGCGCACGGGCATAGAGCCGCGTGTCGAGATGCATATCCACCACCGCATAGGCGCGCTCGCCGCGCCCATGCAGGCGCCGCATATGCCGGTAGGAAGGGGCAGGCTCGCCGTCGCCGGGTTCCAGATGCGGCGCGCTCTCGCCGGCATCGGCCTCGATGATCCGCGACCAGGCGCCCTCCAGCGCATGGATGAGTTCATCGCGGCTGGTTGCAATGTTGACCCACTCAGTCCCGGCACTCTCGGTCACAAAGGTGCCGCGCCCGCGCCCGCGCCAGATCATGGCTTCCGATTCCAGCAAGCTTAGCGCCTGGCGCAACGTCACCCGCGCGACGTGAAACTCGCGCTCCAGTTCATCCAATGTCGGCAGCTGGTCGCCCGCCGCCCATGTGCCCGAACGGATGCGCTGACGCAGCACATTGGCGACTTGCGCATAGAGCGTGCCGTGCTTCTCTGAAAAAGCCGGGCGCTCCCCGGTACGGGTCTTTGTTATTGCATCGAGTGACATGGGCACTGGACAAGGCGTCGGAAATGTTTAAAAGTACTAAAAATAGTACATTAGTTCTTATGTGCAGGCAAGGGGTGAAGCACCCTGAATAATACAATTCAGGGTTGTCCCGCGATGATGATCGCAAACACTGGTGAGGGATGTCACGGCCGGGTGGAAAAGAGTGAGGGGGATGACCGGACTGGGCCATCGCCAGGCCATCCCCGCTCTGGGCCTCTGACGTTGATGTCAGGGCGCGACTAAAGGTAGAAGATATGGAATTCATCAACCTATAGTTGTATTTCCATATATGAACTTCATTAGTTAATGAATAGTCAATATGAGAGTTTATACCCGTATAAGTTGCAAGGAAAAGGAATTCCAGACTCACGCATCCTGGCTGCGAACATAAGTGCATGACTTTTATGGCTCCGGACCCTAAAAGTTTGCCATGACACTGACAAGCGAAGAAATCGACCGCTACAAGCGCCATCTGGTGCTGCATGAGCTTGGCGGCCAGGGCCAGCAGAAGCTGAAAGACTCGCAAGTGCTGGTCATCGGCGCGGGCGGGCTAGGCTCGCCGCTGCTCATCTATCTGGCGGCGGCCGGCGTTGGCACGCTCGGCATCATCGACGATGATCATGTGAGCCTGGATAATTTGCAGCGCCAGATCATCCATGACACGGACCATGTGGGCGCACTGAAAACGACAAGCGCGGGCGAGACCATCGCCCGGCTGAACCCGCATGTAAAAACACAGCTTCATTCGGAACGGCTCACGGCTCAGAACGCGCTGGAGGTAATTTCGCACTATGACATCGTCGCCGACGGGTCGGATAATTTCGCCACGCGCTATCTCGTCAACGACGCCTGTTATCTGGCAAAACGCCCGCTGGTGTATGCGGCGGTGGGTCCGTTCGAGGGCTATCTCACCACCTTCCGCGCCTTCGACAAGGCACCGGATGGCAAACCTTATCCCAATTATCGCTGCATCTTCCCCGAAGCACCGCCACCCGGCACCGTCGCCAACTGCTCCGAAGTTGGCATCCTCGGCGCGGTGGCCGGCGTGCTCGGCACCTTGCAGGCGGTTGAAGTGCTCAAGGAGATCACCGGCATTGGCGACTCGCTTGCCGGACGGCTGTTGATCTATGATGCCCGCGCCTGCCGCTTCGAACTTATCAATGTGGCCTGGGACCCGGCCAATCCGCTCACCGGCGAAAACCCCACCATCACCGATTTATCCATTCACGCAAAACAACCGGCCGCAGAGACGTGCGGCACATAAGCGACCCCCCCAATGGCAAAAAAAACCTCCTTCGAAGTGCTGCATGAATTCGTCGAACCGGCGCGCAACAATGTGACGCCTGAGACCTGGGACTATCTGATGGGCGGGGCGGAAACCGAAACGTCTCTCAACCGCAACCGCATGGCCATCGACGCGCTGGCGCTGCGCCCGCGCGTGCTGCGCGACGTTGAACATGCCAGTGCTTCGGCCAAATTCCTCGGCCATGACTGGCGCCTGCCGGTGTTTCTCGCCCCCATCGGCTCGCTGCAGGACATTACGAAACAGGCGGGCGTGGACCCGGCCTGCGCGGCCGCCCAGTTCGGCATCGCCCATATGCTGAGCTCAGCCTGCGCACCGGGGCTGGAGGCGGTCGCTGCGGCGGCTGGAGATCACCCGAGAATTTTCCAGATTTATGTGCGCGGCGATGCCGGCTGGGTCGATGAACTGGTGGCGCGCGCCATCGGCCACGGCTACGCGGCCATCTGCTTTACCGTCGATCTCGACATAATAGGGCGGCGTGAACGCGACATGGTCAAACGTTACAAACCCACCGCGCGCCGCGCCGTCACCGGCGAGGTGCATCAGACGCGCTTTGCCTGGGCCGACATCGAACGCATTCGCGCTAACATCGATGTGCCCCTGATACTGAAAGGCATCGCCACGCCGGAGGATGCGTTGCGCGCCGCCGATCTGGGTGTCGATGTCATCTATATTTCAAATCATGGCGGGCGACAGCTCGACCATGCGCAAGGCTCGACGGACGTGTTGCCGGAAATTGCCGCTGCGCTGGCCGGGCGCACGGAAATCTTTGTCGATGGCGGATATATGCGCGGCAGCGATATCGTCAAGGCAATCGCTCTGGGCGCAAATGCGGTGGGGCTGGGCCGGCTTCAGGGACTGGCGGCGGCGGCGGGCGGGCTGGCCGGATCCTCGACCGCGGGTGTGACGCTTCGCTGCTCCACGGCTTCGGTCGGATTGCCCGGCAAAGAGGCGACCAGGGTCTTCGCCTTGTGGGTGGCCCTCCCTTCCTCGTCCGCGGCATCCGCCGCGATTCCGCGGAGACTGATCGCGAGATAGGCCGCGACAGCCAACGCGAGGGTGAGTCCGAGCAGAACGAGAGGGCGGGAACGGGACTCGAGCATGGCGACCATCATGGCTTCGCGCGAACGAGCGGGCGACGCGACAGGTTCACCCTATCTCGACTCGAATTCGCGCGCTCACCTCCCGCTCGCACCTGGTCAGGAACGTCGCGAAGCTTC
>JADFHH010000169.1 GCA_022567275.1 Pseudomonadota bacterium
TTACCAACTTAAGCAATTGAATCATAACGCATTATAGGGGTTTGGCGGTGCCTTTTCGTGATTCTTTCGCCTTAACCAGCAATTAGCATTAACAAAACATACTCTAACTCAAACCTCGCCGGTATTTTCGGGCCGGTTCCAAACAGGATGGAAAACGCAAGCAAATGGCGCTTAAAGTCGAGATCAAACCCGGAGAGCGGATCATTATCGGTGATTCGGTCATCACCAATGACGGCAGCCGTGCGCGGCTTCTCATCGAGGGCGACGCGCCGATCCTGCGTGAGAAAGACATTCTGCGCCCCGCGGAAGCGGATACGCCGTGCAAGAAAATTTACCTGCTCATTCAGATGATGTATCTGGCTGACGACCCCCGGGTTCACCACGATCTCTATTTCCAGATGATCCAGGATGTTCAGGCGGCAGCGCCGAGCATGGCGCCCCGGATAGATACCATCAACAATCTGCTGTTAACCGGCGCCTATTATAAAGCCATGAAAGTAGCCAATAAGCTCGTCGCGTATGAAAAGGAATTGATGGACAATGCAAAACGCTCATGAGGCCTATAGCAAGACCGCGAAGCTCGCGAGCAAACCGCGGCAACTCGAGGCATCGCTTCTGCTGAAGGCGGCCTCGCAGTTGCAGGACATTCACGATAGCTGGCCCGGCGACAGGGACGCGCTTCATGCCGTCCTGACCTATAACCAGCGTCTGTGGACCGTGTTCGTCGGCGCGGTGGCCGAGGACGATAGCCCCCTGCCCCAGGAAATAAGGGACAATGTCGCCTCTCTTGGCGTTTTCATATTCAAGCATACCCTGGAAATCCAGCAAGACCCGGCTCCCGAAAAGTTGCTCGCGCTGATCAATATCAACAAAGAGATCGCGACGGGCCTGCGCGCTAATACCAGTGCTCATTGATAGGGACCTATTTCACCGGATAGATATGAAAATTGATAGTCTGCCCCGCTCCACAAGCGGGTGGCGGCGTTTTTTATCGCTGGATGGCCCTGAAATTATCTAGAGGAAGTTCAGGATGGTAAGCTGGCTGAGGCTGGCCGTGACCGCGAGGCTGGCTGCAATGCGGTTTTGCAGGGATAGAATCTGCGCGCTCACTTCATAGATATCCGCATTCTCCGCTTCGCCAATGATACCGCGAATAAAGGCATCGCTAGCCCGATGGCGCTCGACGGCGCGCCCGGCCACCGTCTTGGCGACGGTCAACTCCGTGATAATGTCCGCTACAGCCTGATTGCCGGAAGGAAATGACAGCGCCTCGCTCGCCCGTAATCTGATCTCGTTGTAGCGGTTGGATGCATTGTCATCGCCTGGGGAGAAAGTCTCGACCGTCAAGGCCGCGAGCGACTTCAACACATCGCGAAACGCATCCTCATTGGCGCGCACGCCGTAAGCGATGCTGATTGAGTCGTCCACCCTGGCGATACTGCTCTGGCGGGCACTGGTGGGGGAATCCTCGCCCTGATACCAGAACACGGTATCGTTAACTGTCGCATCGATCAGCGCCGTTGCACTGTCGAAGGGAGGTCCAGCCACGCGCTGGGGCGGATTGGCCGCATCGAAATCGAAAAAATTACTCGCCGCCGCGAACAAAGATGCCGCGCTTAGCGAGCGCAGGGCTTCTGTCTCGATTGCCGTGGTGAGGGCTGACTCGAAATTCGCCGCCGTCGCATTGGCGTCGGCGCCTATCAGAAATTCACCCGCCAGTAACGGACCGCTGGAGCGCGCGGTCAGGATGATGGATTGCTGGGTGCCATCGGGCAGATCGAACGACAGATTTATGGTCTGGCCGTCACTGGGCAGCGTTCCGGAAAACGTCACATCGCTCGATGGCGGCACACCGGCGGGACCGGTGATCGTTGTCCCGCTCAGGGTCGATGTTGCGCCAGCGAGTTTGAACCCGAACGGCGAGCCGGCCGCATCCTCGGCGATATTAACCGTTGAGGCAGGATTTATGGTCAGAACCAGCCGTCCCAGGCCATCCGCGCCGAGATCTGCTTGCCGCCGTTCCGATACGATCTGTTTGAACCCGGCCCGGCCGCCCGCGCCATCGAGAATTTCTCTGGCCGGCAGCACAGGATCGGTTTCTGTTACGCGTCCGCCGAACAAGTGGCGGCCATTCACTTCAGTATTAAGCAGGGCGATCGTTTCATCGAATCGGACGCTGGCTTCCTGTTGGTAGATCGTCTGCCCGTTGGCGAGCGGCTCGAAACCAACTGACAGCGCGTCGGATTTGGTTTGCGACGCCAACTCCCGTATTCGCTCAAGGGACAGCAAACCAATATCCAGTCTGATATCGATCAACGAAATCGTGTTTGTATAACCTTCGATCTGGGAGAGTTCCGAGCGCAGCGAGAGTATCCGCGCGCTTTGCAAGCCCAGATCGCCATGGGTTTGGACTTTCTTGCCGGTGGCAAGCTGCAGCTGCAAATCCAGCAGCGCCTGGCGCGATTCAACAATTGACCGGTTGATGCCCAGAATTGAAGATATTGCCGTCACGGGCTTCTCCTATGAACCGCTAAAAGGACCTGAACAGAACATTGAACAGATCGTCAACCACCTGGATAATACGGGCATTGGCGGCGAAGGAATTCTGAAGTTCGATGAGCTGTGTCAGCTCAAGATTGATGTCGACCTTGGTATCGTCGGTGAACTTCTCCCTCAGAGCCGTCACAACCACGTCCTGAGCGGCCAGTGCACGCGCGGCCTGATTGGCGTGTCCCGTCTGGTAGCTGATGATGCGTTGCGCAAAGCCCGAAACGGTTCCGCGAAACGGGTTTTGCAAGCTGCCGATGCCGCTGGCCGGAGAAAAATCGAAAGGCACATTGGTGAGGCGATCGAGCAACTCCAGCGGCCGTGTCGAATCGCCAAGCGGCGTCGCCGGCGAAGACTCATAGCGCACAAGAAGTTCATTATCCGCGACAATAAGGGAATTGAAGGTGATGCGCGCGGCAAAGCCGAGTTTTTGACCGCCAAAATCCAGGCTGCCCGTATATGGCGACCCGCCATCCAGAAACAGGGGCAGCTGGCCGCCATCGTCCTGGAGTGACGTCGAGGTTACAGTAGCGGAGAGCGAATTCACATCCGACGTACCAGCCACGCCATCGTCCACGATACGCAATATCGCGCCTGCGGGGTTGGATGCGACCAGCGCAATACCGAGGCTGCCGAGCGCGGCATTCAACGCCGCGGCCGCCGCACCGGCGCCGCCGGCGAAGCTCACGCCAATCACCGTGTCGCCGGTGTTCGCGGTCACGTCATTGGAAAGCGGCAATTGCGCCGGATCGTCGACACGAATGATCGTGAGCGTGCCTGGCGTCCCGCCTTGCGTATAGTTTATGGTAATGGAATTACCGGCGAGCAGTTGCGCCGTATCGATTTCAAATCCATCCGGCGGTCCGGCCGGCGCCGCAACGCTTGAAACGGTCTTTGAAGACAGTGACGTGGCAAGTGCGTGCGCCAGTTCATCGAGCTGCGCTTGCAATTCCACCAGGGTGACATCACGCATTTCTATCAGACCGCCAATTCGGCCCGAATCGAGGATGCCGTTTCTGATGAGATCGAAGCTGAAGCCATTTGCCGCGTACAGCGTGACGGTGCCCACGCCCCGTTCCGCCGTCACTTCGCTGTACAGCGATTGCGGCCCGATATCGCCGCGCTGATCAAACACAAATTGAACAGGCTGTCCCTCAAGCAAGGCGTTACCACTGCGGGTAAAGATCGAAATAGTGCCGTTTGCAGCCTCGGTAATGCGGAGATCGAGATTCTGCGAAATCTGATCGATAAATCTGTCGCGCTCATCGAGAAGATCGGCCGGCGGAACTTGACCGGCGGCTTGTGCCCGCAGGGTCTGGTTTATAGCCGATAGCCGTGTCAGTGCGACATTGACTTCATCGATGGCGACCGCAAGCGAATCTTCCGCCAGTTGGCGCATCGTTTGCACCTCCTGGGACAATTGGCTCAGCTGTTGCGCCATCATCTGAGCATCGCCAATAACTGCCTCACGCGTTGTGAACCCGTCCGGCGTCGCTGTAAGCTCTTGAATAGATTGGATAAAACTATTCAAGATCGTGTCCAGCCCGTTGGGACCGCCAGGTTCGCCAAACAGCTGATCGATGCGGGAGAAAAAATCGTTGCGGACATCGGCGGCGCCAAATGCCGCCGTCTCAATCCGCAACTGGGATTGAAGGAACACATTGACGGTGCGTCTGAGGTCCAGCTCGCGCACACCGATACTGACGCCACCGGACAGGATATTTTCCTGCGTAAGCCTTTTTACGCTATATCCGGGAGTGTCTACATTCGCGACATTTCGTGCGACAACCGAAAGGCTCGCTTGGGTGAGCGAAAGCCCCGACGTCGCAATCGTAAGTATGCTCGAGAGTCCCATCTTACCGGTCTTTTTGAAGGGTACGGGCCGCGGCGTTCACCCGCGACCCTCCGATTAATCTTTGACTTTCCACTATCTGATCATATTCAAGGCTTCCGTGACCATCTCGTCAGCCGTTGAGATGATACGGGTATTCGCGGCATAGGCCTGTTGGGTCACAATGAGTTTCGTGAACTCGTCCGCGATGTCCGTGTTGGACCCTTCAAGGGCGGAACCCACGACGGATCCCAGCGCACCGATAATTGCAGGCCCGGATTCAGTCGTTGCCCGGAATGCGCCACCATCCGACTTGGCCAGGCCGCCGTCTCCGTTGAAGCTTGCCAGAACAATCTCGGCAGGTATCACTGGAACCCCGGTGCCTGTAAGTTCAATTTCTCCGCGTGAAGAAGAACTGCACAAAGTAATTCTAGCCGAATTGCTCACTGGAACAGAGGCGATACTCTTCGATAATGTCGCTGCTTGTAAAGATCATAGTTCAGATGTGCTTGCCCAAGTTTTGACTTCATCAACATTTGAGGGTCGGAGACTAGGCACTAACGACATTGTTAAGTTAGATACGAATGTCACAATTTTTGCTACTGGTAAAAATCTCAGCTTCATGGCTGATTTAGCATCACGATTTATCTACTGCAGGTTGGTTGCAAGTGAACCGATAGTGCACGGCCGCCAGGACCCCGTACTTTGGGCGGTTGAGAATCGATCCCGGATAATCCGCCACGGTTTACGAATTGTCAAAGC
>JADFHH010000170.1 GCA_022567275.1 Pseudomonadota bacterium
GGCTCTCCCTGTGTCCTGACCACATGTAGATTTGCGGCTCCACGTTTCTGTCCTTTCTGCTGAATTGATCACCAGGATAACATGGCCCGTCTCGTTCTCTCCGTCGGCAGCATGGTACCGGACAACCTGCTGCTACTATGCATCGCCCGGCAATCCGACCGACGACCGTTCTTGTGTAGGGTTCTCGGACGCCAGCCGGCGGAGTGCATGGCTCTGTCGGCGTTCGGCTGGCGTCCGAGAACCCTACACAAGCTGCGACACTACCATCGGCGCACATGGCTCGCACCATGGTGAGCGCCATGCTAAGCACGTATTATCCAACGAGACGATTTATTACACCTAATCAAGCCCGATGACCGCCGCCGATATTTCACCCGCCGCCGCCTTGCTCGACTGGTACAAGGCCATGGGCGTGGATGAAGCTATCGAAGATAGCCCGGTTGACTGGTTCGCCGCAGCGGAAAAGACCAGGTTGGCCGCCAAAGCGACCCCGGTTCGTAAATCGCCTGAAACCACTCCGCCGCCATCGGAACCGCGGCCGGGCTTCGCCAGCATTGCCCCCGATGAAGCCGTCATGGATGCGGAAAAACGCGCCGCTAGCGCAAAGACCCTTGAAGAACTCGAACAAACGCTCAGTGAATTTAACGGCTGTCCGCTGAAAGCGACCGCCAGGAAAATGTGCTTCAAGCGCGGCAGTAACAATGCCCGCATCATGCTCATCGGCGAGGGGCCGGGGCGCGATGAGGATGTGCAAGGGCTTCCCTTCGTCGGCCGCGCGGGAAAATTGCTCGACAAGATGCTGGCGGCTATTTCGCTCAGCGAAGACGATGTCTACATCACCAATATCGTCTATTGGCGGCCGCCGGGAAACCGCAACCCCACACCGCTCGAAGTGCAGGCCTGCCTGCCCTTCCTCAACCGCCAGGCGGAGTTGCTCGACCCGGATTTTCTGGTGCTCATCGGCGCGCCGGCCTCGCAACACCTGCTTGGGACCACACAGGGCATCACCAAAATACGCGGCGCATGGCGCGATTGCGAACTGGGCGGCAAAACCCGCCGCGCCCTGCCCATGCTGCACCCGGCTTATCTGCTGCGCACGCCCGCCGCCAAGCGCCTGGCGTGGCGCGATCTGCTGACCCTTAAAGCCGCGCTTGGCGCCAAGGAGTAAGAGCATATGAGCCGGATCGACGAACGCCGCCCCTTCATCCCCGTCAACATCGCGGTGCTGACGGTCTCCGATACGCGCACGCAAAAGCAAGACAAATCGGGCGCGTTGCTGGAAAAAATGCTGACCCGGGACGGGCACAAACTCGCGGAGCGAGCAATCGTGAAAGACGACGTCGATGCCATTCGCGCGCTCATGAAAGGCTGGATAGATAGCGCGGACGTCGATGTGGTGATCACTACCGGCGGCACCGGATTTACCGGGCGCGACGTGACGCCCGAGGCCATTCGGCCCTTGTTCGAGAAGGAAATCGAAGGCTTCTCGACCCTGTTTCACTTACAAAGCTTCGACAAGGTCGGCACCTCGACCATCCAGTCGCGCGCCTGCGGCGGCGTCGCCAACGGCACCTATATTTTCTGCGTACCCGGCTCGCCTGGCGCTTGCAGGGATGCGTGGAACGGCATTTTGAAATATCAGCTCGACAACCGGCACCGCCCCTGCAATTTCGTGGAAATCATGCCCCGGCTGCTGGAGCATCGGGAAAAGGCACCGGGCTGAGTGATATCACAGTCTCGTCACCGGGCATTTCGTATCTATGGTTTTGGGCGTATACTCCCTGACTTGCTGTGAACCTGAACACACACAAAAGGAGCCCGCGCTGATGTCCTCACTATCCCCCAAATTCTCGCGGCGTGAACTGATGGCCGGGGCCGCCGGCGCCGCCGCGCTAACCGCACTGTCAGGCAATTTGATCCCCGCGGCGCAAGCCAAAGCGCCGCTGCTTGGCGCGTCGCGTCCGACCCATTACCGCTTCAAGCTCGGCGAATTCGAGATCACCACCATCTATGATGGCGCCCTCGCCATCCCCAAGGTGTATCCAATCTTTGGCAAGAACCAGAAAATTGAAGACGTTAAGGCCTATCTCATCCAGAACAACCTGCCCACGGACAAGATGACGATCTCCTTCACGCCGGTGATCGTGAACACGGGCAAGGAAGTGGTGATGTTCGATTCCGGTTATGGCGAGGAACGCCGCGCGAAAGGCGCCGGCAAGGCCGCGACCGCTCTTGCAACCGCCGGGTTTACTCCTGACCAGATCGACATCATCGTCATCACCCATTGCCACCCGGACCATGTCAGCGGGCTGATGGAAAACGGCAAGGCCGTGTTCCCCAATGCGCGTTATGTGGCCGGTGATGTGGAATATAATTTCTGGTCCAAAAAGGATCTTCTCGAGAGCAGCAACAAGAGCATGGTCCGCCGTGCCCAGGCGGTGCAAAACAATGTCGTGCCGCTCGCGGAGAAGATCGAATTCATCAAGCCTGGCGCCGATGTCGTCACCGGCATCACCTCGGTCAAGGCCTTCGGCCACACGCCGGGCCATATGTGCTTCCACATCGAGAGCGCCGGCAAGCGCTTCCTGATTTTCGCCGATGTGACGAACCACTATGTGGTGTCGCTGGCCAAACCGGACTGGCATTGCGTGTTCGACATGGACGCGGAGGCGGCGGTCGTCACCCGCAAGAAAATCCTCGACATGATCGCGGCCGACAAGATTCCGTCCGCCGGCTATCACATGCCCTTCCCGGCGGTCGGCTATGTCGAGAAACGGGGCGCCGGCTACCGCTGGGTGCCCGCGAGCTATCAGCTGGATCTTTAAGCTTGGTCTGGCCGGAACGGAACGCAGCGCGGCGCCCGGCTTGGTATCGATTCAAACTGGGGCATTTCGAGATCACCATCTTTCTCGATGGCGTCTCCGCGCGCGACGGTCCGCACCCGGCCTTCGGCTCCAACCAAACGCCGGAAACGGTTTACGCGTTGCTGCGGGAAAATTTTCTCCCGGATCGCAGATTTGAAAACCTCTACCTCCCAGTGCTCGTTAATACGGGTGAGCAAGTCGTTTTGTTCGATACCGGCAACGGGCCGCGCGGCCGCAAGACAGGCTCGGGCCGGCTCGCCGCATTGATGAGCGACAGCGGATATGCACGCGGGCAAGTGGACATTGTCGTCATCACCCATGGCCATCCCGATCATATCGGCGGCATGGTCGAGGACGGCGCGCCGGCGTTTCCCAACGCGCGCTATGTGTTCGGCGCCAAAGAGTTCGACTACTGGACGAAGGGGGAAAATATCCCCGAGGCGCGCGTGAAGACGCGCGAGTTGTTCATGCAAATCGCCGTACCATTCGCCGCGCAGGCCACATTTATCGAGCCGGGCGACGACGTCGTCTCCGGCGTGCGCGCGCTCGAAGCCTTCGGCCACTCGCCCGGCCACATGGCCTATCGTCTGGAAAGCGCCGGCCGGCAATTGCTGCTTTGGGTAGACACCTGCAATCATTACGTTGTGTCCCTGCAACGCCCGGACTGGCACGTCGCGGTCGATAACGATCCAGGGCAGGCGGCGGCGACACGCAACAGAATTTTCGCCATGGTCCATGCCGGGAAAATGCCGGTCATCGGCCACCATATGCCGTTCCCGGGTATCGGATTTCTCGACAAGCGGGGCGAAAATTATTACTGGATCCCGGCGAGCTATCAGTTCAACCTCTAGGAAGTATCAGCCGGGTGCCAGCGGGGCCGAGGCGGCGGTGGCTTGTTTCATCGTCCACATCGCACAGGGTCTCGGTCAGCGCCACGGAAGCGTCCTTCAGATTGGCCAGCGTGTCGGCGAGAGTGTGCGCCGATGACCAGCGGACATTTGCGAATATGGCAGGCACGCGCGGGCTGCGCCGCAACCCCGCCAGCCAATAGCCACCGTCACCGGCGGGGCCGAATACCGCGTCATGGGAGCCCAGCAAACGGAAGGCGGCGGCGATGTGCGGCGCGCTGATTTGAGGAATATCGGTACCGATAATCACCGCCGGTCCCGGCGGCAGACCATCAAATACCCGCTGCATACGCACGCCCAGATCTCCCGGGCCTTGTGGAATGAGAAGAACGCCAGCCGGCCAAATGCCGCTTCCAATCGCTAAATCTGGCGACACGGCAAGGCACATGCGCCAGCGCGGATCGTGCGCCAGTCGGCGGCAGATATTTGCTAATGTCCGCCGGTAAAAGCCGGTGGCCGTGACCGCGCCGATGTCGCGCGCAAGGCGCGTTTTGACAGCGCCGCACCGCGGCTCCCTGGCCATCGCCACGAGCCAGCGCCGGGGCCCGGCTTCGGGCTTCGTCAAATCAGCCATACAGCCGGACGATTGTTGCCGGCATCCGTCCCTTCTATGGGGAAGAGGAGCTTAAGGGTAAGAAGATCGTTGTCGTGACCAATTTAGAGCCGGCCGTGATTCGCGGTGTAGAGTCGCAGGGTATGCTTTTGGCAGCCTCGGAAGGTAATGAATTGAGTCTTGTGACTCCCGAGCGATCTGTTCCAAGTAGTTCTATTGTAAGATAGAAACGCTTGTGCTATTATGCCCAGTCTATGAGTTCTTCATCAGCAGAGATAAAGATAATGACCGATTTTAGACCTTTCCGGGCATGGCGGTATCACCCGGAAAAAGTTATTTTGAAAGACGTTATAGCACCTCCCTACGATGTGATTTCCGGTGAAAGGCAAAAAGCCCTTTATGAAAAATCCGATTATAATTGTATCCGCTTGATTTTGAATAAAGATGAGGCCCGGGACAATGACACAAGTAATAGGTATACGCGTGCCCGGGACTTCTATAATACATGGAAACAAGAGGGTATATTGGTTCAGGATGAGACACCAAAATTTTATGTGTACCGGCAAAATTTCATAGATTCCGAGTCGGGAGAAAAGAAAGAGCGTTTGGCATTACTCGGCATCTTTAAATTGGAACCTTTTAACGCGGGTGTTGTCATTCCGCATGAGAAGACCCTAGCCAAGCCTAAGGCTGACAGAAAAAAGCTTATGGACGCGACAGGCGCAAACCTCTCGCCCGTTTTTAGTCTTTGCGAGGATGCCTCGGGCAGTTTGACGGGTCTGATCAGGGAAGCTTCGGATAAAGATCCTCTT
>JADFHH010000171.1 GCA_022567275.1 Pseudomonadota bacterium
TCCACATAGCGGCGCAAAATGGGGGAGAGATAGGCATCGACGACCGCGGTGTCGCCGCGCCCGACAAGCTTGATGAGCGGGCTTGCCTGGTGGCTGGGAGAGATCTGGCTGTAGCCGATATCGCGGGCGATTTGCGCGACGCGGACTTCGTGTTCGGGGGTGGCGTAGGAATGCATGAAGACGATGGCCACGGCGCGGATGCCCTCATCATAAGCGGCCTTCAGGGCGGCTCTGGCGGCGTCTTCGTCAAGCGGCGTTTCAAGGGTGCCGTCGGCGCGCACGCGTTCGGGAACTTCCGCGACGCGGGTGTAGAGCATCTCGGGTTTAATGATATTGCGGGCGAAAATATCCGGCCGCGCCTGATAGCCGATCTTCAGGGCGTCGCGGAAACCCTTGGTAGTGAGCAGCAGCAGGCGCTCGCCCTGGCGCTCGAGCAGGGCGTTGGTGGCGATGGTGGTGCCCATCTTGACCGAAGCAATTCGTTCTGAGGGGATAGGGTCGCCAGCGCCGACGCCGAGAAAGTCGCGGATGCCTTGCAGCGCCGCGTCGTCATAATTTTCAGGATTTTCCGACAGCAGCTTGGCCGCGGAGATCTCGCCCGATGGCGCGCGCGCGACCACATCGGTGAAAGTGCCGCCCCGGTCTATCCAGAAATGCCATTTGCCCTCTGCCGTCATGAGGTCCGAACCAATAGGGCGCGAACGCGTCATAGGCAACCGCGCATCACATGCCCGGCGCGGCCAGCGTATCGAGGATCACCCAGATGCCGGAGACAACAATGGCGGCGGTCAGGAGCCAGAAGATAATTTTCATCATGGGCATGGCGGGGTGCCTTTTGCGTTACGGACGCCAGCATATGCGCACCGCACGATATCATGCAATGTGTTTTCATTCGAAGGGGCGCCGCTGGGCGAATGCGCATATCGGCGGCACATGGACGGCACCTGAAACTTTTATGTCCATGAAGGCCAGGCTGTGATCGCGATTCAACGAGCCTCCCGTTCGCACGGGGGTTGCGAGACTGAAGATGTTTAAAAAAACCGAACCCCCCGTACAAACGGGGGTCCAGAAAACAACCTTGACGATGTTTCTCTTCTCCACGGTAAAATAACATGATTCTTCTCATGCTTTTTTTTTAAAAACTGCGTATGCTGGCCCCCATGTCTATCTGGGGGAAAATGGCGGGCGCCGCCGCGGGGCTGGCAGTGGGCGGTCCTATCGGTGCTCTGCTGGGGGGATTTGCCGGACATTTCGCGATCGATCGCAACAAGCGCGGCGATGATTCCGGCGGGGCTGAAAATCAGGTGGCCTTCACGGTGGGCGTCATCGCGCTTGGCGCGAAGATGGCCAAGGCCGATGGCGTCGTGACGGCGGATGAAGTCGACGCTTTCAAGGATGTCTTCAAGGTGCCGGAAGGCGAGATGAAGAATGTCGCCCGGGTATTCAATCTGGCGAAGCAGGATGTCGCCGGTTACGAGGCCTATGCCGATCAGCTGGCCAGCATGTTCAAGGACAACAAGAAGCTGCTTGGAGACGTTCTCGACGGGCTGTTTCATATCGCCGGCGCCGATGAGGTGATGCACCCGGCGGAAGAGGCCTATCTCAAGGAAGTGGCGGGCCGGTTCGGTTTTTCCGATACCGAGTTCAAATATATTCTGGCGCGTCATGTGGCCTCGGACCGGCGCAATCCTTATGACGTTCTTGAGGTGAAGCCGGAGATTTCCGATGCCGATCTCAAGACGCATTACCGCAAGCTGGTCATGGAAAATCATCCCGACAAACTGCTGGCGCGCGGGGTGCCGGAAGAGTTCGTGGAGCTGGCGACGAAAAAGATCGCCGCCATTAACGAAGCCTATGACGAGATCGCCAGGGAACGCGGGATTTGACGCTGGAGCCAGATTCGACCCTTGTCACGCTCTACTGTCCCTCGCCAAATTTCGATCTGCGCGAAGGGGGCCGCGCCCCCGACATTCTGCTGCTCCACTATACGGGCATGGAGAGCACTGAGGGCGCGCTCGCCTGGCTGACCACGCCGGACTCAAAGGTTTCTTGTCACTATCTGGTCGATGAGCAGGGCCGCGTCACGCAATTGGTGCGCGAGGAGATGCGCGCCTGGCATGCGGGAAATTCCCATTGGGCGGGCGAGGACGATATCAACTCCTGCTCCATCGGCATCGAGATTCACAATCCCGGCCATGAATTCGATTATCCCGATTTCCCTAAACCCCAGATGGACGCCGTGGAGGCTCTGTGTCTCGACATTTTTTCGCGCCACGAAATTCCGCGCCAACGCGTGCTGGCCCATTCCGACGTGGCGCCGCAGCGCAAACGCGATCCGGGCGAGAAATTCGACTGGCGGCGGCTGGCAAGCGCGGGGATTGGCCTGTGGGTTAAGCCGGAGCCTATAGGCTCCGATGACGGGTTAGGGCCGGGCGATGAAGGCGATGCGGTGAAGGCGCTGCAAACGGCGCTGGGTAAATTCGGCTACGGTCTCGATGCTGGCGGCAGCTATGACGAAGCGACGCTAAGCGTCGTGCGCGCGTTCCAGCGCCATTGGCGGCCGGATAGAGTCGATGGCTTGGCCGATTCTTCCACGATTACGACGCTGGATCGTCTGCTGGCCATGGCTACTTGACGGGGGCGGGTCAAATCCCCTTATCTCTTTATGCCAGTTGGCTGGATGGCCGCTCTGCGGCGCGGGAAGTGTTTTGTGTACCGCTTGTCAAGGAGAGGAAAGTCCGGGCTCCATGGAAGCACGGTGCCGGATAACGTCCGGCGGGGGCGACCCCAGGGAAAGTGCCACAGAAAGCAAACCGCCTCCCAACTTTTGAGGGGTAAGGGTGAAAGGGTGCGGTAAGAGCGCACCGCGCGGCTGGCAACAGGCGCGGCACGGCAAACCCCACCGGGAGCAAGACCGAATAGGGATGACGTGGCGCGTTCGCGCTCAAGCCCGTTTCCAGGCTCGATCATCCGGGTTGGTCGCACGAGGCGTATCGCAAGATGCGTCCCAGATGAATGGTCATCCATCGCGTTTTTTAACGCGGGGACAGAACCCGGCTTACAGGCAAACTGGCGCTGTTATCGGCCGGCGTGTGGGAAACCATGCGCCGGCCGTCCAGTTTAGACCCCAAGACAAATCAAGGCTTTTGGTAATCCTGAAGAACGTGGTAAAATGTCGCCATGGACAACAAACACACAGCGCAGAAGACTCCCTATGCCGACGAACTGGCCAAGTTGGGCGTTACCCTGTCGGAGATGGACGAGCCTACCGCTCGTGAGTTCCTTGAGGATATGCTTGACCATGCGGAAGCAACGCTTGCTGAGATGCAGGCGAAGGGAGAGCCGGAAATTCCTCTGAAACAGGTGATGCAGGAATTTGGCGTGGACGGTTAAATTTCTGGCGCCCGCGAAACGGAAACTTGGCCGTCTTGGCCCCGACGCCCAGCAACGAATAACCAGTTACCTCAAAGAGCGCCTGGAAGATTGCGATGATCCGCGCCTGTTCGGCAAGGCTCTCACCGGCCAGCCATCCGGCCGGTGGCGCTACCGGGCCGGAGACTACCGCATAATCTGCCGTCTCGATGATGACGAGCAAAAGGTGCTTGTCCTATCGGTCGGACACCGCAGGGACGTGTACCGCTAGGCCACCTGTAATGCTATCCATAGTGCGGGCTATACTTACGGCGCTATTCAGCGGCCTCCTGCTTGAGATCGAGCCCAAGCGCCTCGGCGATGCCGGCGCCATAGGCCGGGTCGGCTTTTGAGCAGTGGGCGATTTGACGCCGGCAAATTTCCTCCGGCACGCCCTGCATGGCGGCGGCGAAATTCTGGAACAGCCGGGCCTGCGATTCAGGGCTCATCAGGCGGAACAGATCGCCGGGCTGGCGGTAATCGTCATTGCCGTCGCGGTGATTGAAGCGATCCGCGTCGCCAAAAACCTTGAGCGGCGGCTCCGCATAGGACTCGTCCTCAACCGCGCCATCGAATGAATTGGGCTCATAGAAGG
The DNA here is from genome assembly GCA_022567275.1 of Pseudomonadota bacterium. Classification (GTDB taxonomy): domain Bacteria; phylum Pseudomonadota; class Alphaproteobacteria; order Rhizobiales; family Methyloligellaceae; genus UBA2767. The sequence goes on from JADFHH010000171.1 coordinate 4,007, forward strand.
CGTCCACATTGCCGGTTTTCGCTTCGAAAAAGCGCATCGGGCCGTCCTTGTGATAATGGTGCACGGGGCAGCGCGCGGCATTGATGGGGAGCTGTTCATAATGGGTGCCGAGCCGGTAGCGGTGCGCGTCCGCATAGGAAAAGATGCGCGCCTGCAGCATCTTGTCGGGCGACCACGAGATGCCGGGCACCACATTGGAAGGCGAGAAGGCGGCGAGTTCGAGCTCCTGAAAATAATTCTCCAGATTTCTGTTCAACTCGAAAGTGCCGATATCGATGCACGGATAGTCCGCGTGCGGCCAGACCTTCGTCAGATCGAAGGGATTGTACCAATGCTTGTCCACATCGCCCTCCGGCATGATCTGGATTTGCATCTTCCATTTCGGATAATCGCCCTTTTCGATGGCCTCGAACAGATCGGCTTGTGTGGACTCGCGCGTCTTGCCGACAATTTCGGCGGCTTCAGCATTGGTCCAGTGCTTGTGGCCCTGCTCGGTCTTGAAGTGGAATTTTACCCAGCAGCGCTCATTATCGGCGTTGATGAGCGAATAGGTGTGCGACCCGTAACCGTTGATGTGACGCACCGATGTGGGGAGGCCGCGGTCGGACATCAGGATGGTGACTTGATGCAGGCTTTCAGGCGAGAGCGACCAGAAATCCCACATCGCCGTGTTGGAGCGCATATTCGTCTTCGGGTGGCGCTTCTGGGTGTGGATGAAATCGGGGAACTTGAGAGGGTCGCGGAGGAAGAACACCGGCGTGTTGTTGCCGACGATGTCGTAGTTGCCTTCCTCCGTGTAAATCTTCAGCGCGAAGCCGCGGGGATCGCGCTCGGCGTCGGCCGAACCCTTCTCGCCGCCGACGGTGGAAAAGCGCAAGAAGACCTCGCTTTCCTTGCCCAGCTTGGACAAGAAGTCGGCCTTGGTCCACTGGGTCACGTCCCGGGTGACCTTGAACGTGCCATAGGCGCCGGCGCCCTTGGCGTGGACCACGCGCTTGTCAGCCCTGTTGCGGTCTGCGTTAGGGTAGTATTCCCCCTTCCGGTTCGCGCGTTTTGGCATATTCGATGAAAGGCCCGCGGCATTGGAGCTTTGCGGAAAAGGTCACAAACCAGCGGAGACGCTCCCGCAT
>JADFHH010000003.1:0-18476 GCA_022567275.1 Pseudomonadota bacterium
GCGGTGCACGGGCGGGAACGAGGAGAGCTCCGCCGCCGGTGGCGCAGGACGGCTCGACATGCGCCGCGACACCAATCTGGTGGCGGGCGCGCGTTATTCGCAATCTCTGGAGGACCGCTCTTCCACCGACTTCCCCGCCGGGGCCCTGGAGCGGACCATAACACGCAACAAATCGGCATCGCTGGAGGCCAATCATGGCTTCAACCGGGTCACCCTCACACTGCGCGGCGAGTTGTTTGAAGAGGATTTCGACGACGGCACGGCAATTGGCGGCGCGGTCATCAATAATGACGACCGGAATTTTGTCGAGCGCCGCGTGACCGGGCGCGCCGCTTATGAATTCATGCCCGATGTCGCCGCTTTTGCGCAAGCCAGCGTCAATGAGCGGATTTTCGCTGAAAGCTTCGACGACGATGGAACGCGCAACGGTTCCTCGGGCTATAACATGCAAGCCGGCGTGTCGTTTCAGCTGACCGGCAAGCTGACCGGTGAGATCAGCGCCGGTTACACACACCAGACGCCCGACGATGTCACGCTTTCGGTTATTGACGGCCTGATTTTGAACGCCGGTCTGGAGTGGCAGGCCACGGGGCTGACAATTGTGCGTCTGGATGCCGCCTCCAGTGTCAATGAAACCACACAAGCCGGGTCCGCGGGGTCGATTGTGCGCTCCGCCGTTGTCTCGGTGGAACACCGCCCCCGGCGTCACATCCTTGTTGGCGCGTCACTGGGATATGAGAGGGAAGAGTTCTCCGGCAGCGATAGTGTGGATGAGGATATCAATCTTGAACTTACCGGAGAGTATAATATTACGCGCAGCGCGGCGCTGACGGCGGCCTACAGCTATCACGAATCCTTCAGCAGCACACCGGATAGCGGCTATGTGGTCAATAAAATCCGCCTGGGTGTGCGCCTGCGCCGTTAGACAGCACCTCGAGCGGCGCCTTGCAGCCGGGGCGAAAACGCTCAAAGCCGTCCCCTGGTTCAGGGATATGCCCTAACTCGTTTCCTGTTGCCCGTAATTCTTGAAACGCTCCAGGACGCGGCTCATTTCCTCATGGTTCAGAATATGCGGCTCGCCGAGTTGCAGTACCGTCACATATTGCGCCGCCAGCGCTTCGACGTCGCGCGCCAGCGCGAGCGCGTCTGCAAGGCTCGCGCCGCAGGCAATCTGTCCGTGATTGGCCATCAGGCACGCCTTGCGGTCCGCCAGCGCGGCGGCGATATTGTCCGCCAGTTCGCGTGTGCCAAAGGTGGCGTACCGGGCGAGCGGAATGTCCCTGCCCCCGGCGACGGCCACCATATAGTGAAACGCGGGGATCGGCTTGCGGGCGCAGGCGAGCGCCGTGGCGAAACGCGAATGGGCATGGAGGATGGCGTTTGCATCGGGGCGCGCGGCATAGGCCGCCATGTGAAAGCGCCATTCGCTCGATGGGGCGCGTGCGCCCGCGGGCGTGTTTCCTTGTGTGTCCACGAAAACAATGTCTTCCGGTATCAGCTCGTCATAGGCCATGCCGGTGGGCGTTATCAGCATGCCCCTGCCATGGCGCGCCGATACATTGCCCGAGATGCCCGGCGACAGACCCTCCGCGCTCATGGCCAGTGCGGTGTCGATGATTTCCTGAGCGAGCCAGAGTTCATCGGCGCTATCGGTCATCGGCCCGCTCCGGATACAGCCCGAGCAAACCCTCAAGGCTCGCCGCGCACACGCCGCGCTCGGTGATAAGGCCGGTAATGAGGCGCGCAGGCGTCACGTCAAAGGCCGGATTGGCCGCCGGGCTGCCGGGCGCGGCAATATCTATCGTGACAATGTCTCCCTCGCCTGTGCGCCCGGTCATTTGCGTGACCTCTTCGGGCGCGCGCTCCTCGATCGGAATGTCAAACCCGTCCATCGAGGACCAGTCGATTGTCGTATGCGGCAAGGCCACGTAGAACGGCACTTCATTGTCGGCCGCCGCCAGCGCCTTGAGATAAGTGCCGATCTTGTTGACGACGTCGCCATTGGCGGCGGTACGGTCTGTCCCGGTGATGCACAAATCGACCTCGCCGCGCTGTATCAGATGCCCGCCCGCATTGTCGGTGATGATGGTGTGGGGAATGTCTTCGTGCCCAAGCTCGAAGGCGGTCAGCGCCGCGCCCTGATTGCGCGGGCGGGTTTCATCGACCCAGACATGGACGGGGATGCCCTCGGCCTGCGCCTGATAGATGGGCGAGGTCGCCGTGCCCCAGTCGACGGTCGCGAGCCAGCCGGCATTGCAATGGGTGAGAATATTGACGGGCGCGCCCTTCTTGCGCCGCGCGATCCGCGCAATGAGGCCAAGTCCGTGCACACCGATCATGCGGCAGGTTTCCACGTCTTCATCGCAGATCTCGCCAGCCCGCGCGTAGGCCGCGATCACCCGCTTCTCGCGCGCCAGATTGCGCACCGTGTGCGTCATCTCGTCGATCGCCCAGCGCAGATTGACCGCTGTGGGCCGTGTGGCCATCAGCAATTCACTGGCGGCCGCAAGATTTTCGTCCGACGCGTCCTCGCGCAGCGCCAGGCAAATACCGTAAGCGGCTGTCGCCCCGATCAAAGGCGCGCCGCGCACCAGCATGTTGCTGATCGCGTATGCGGCATCGGCGGCGGTTTTTAATCCTTTGATGACAAACACATGAGGGAGTTCGGCCTGGTCGATGATGGCCACCGTCCAGCCATCGTCATCGACCCGGATGGTGCGGAAATGTGTGCCGTCTATTTTCATGCTGTCAGCCGCCTCAATCCCCTTCAAACTCAATCAGCGTATAGCACTCAACCCCCATCGCCTCGACCCGGCTCCGGCCCTTGAGATCAGGCAAATCGATAACGAAGGCCGCGCCGACAATTTCCGCGTCCAGTTTGCGCAGCAGCTTGACGGCGGCGGCCGCCGTGCCGCCGGTGGCGATCAGGTCGTCGACCAGCAAGACGCGCGCGCCATGAGCGATGGCGTCGGTGTGAATTTCGATGACGCCGGCGCCATATTCCAGCTCATAATCCTGGCCGATGGTTTTTCCCGGCAGCTTGCCCTGCTTGCGGATGGGCACGAATCCGCACCCCAGCCGATCGGCAACCGCTCCGCCCAAAATAAATCCGCGCGCCTCGATGCCGGCGACCGCGTCCACGGCGCTCTCCCGATAGGGCGCGGCGAGCTGGTCCACGCAGGCGCTCAAACCCTTTGCATTCCCCAGCAGGGTGGTGATGTCGCGGAACATGATGCCGGGCCTGGGGTAATCGGGGATGGTGCGCACCAGCGCCTTGAGATCGGCTTTTGTCATGGTCCGCACCCCGCTACAGCACGCGGCCCGCCACCGCGTCGAGCTTGCGCAGAAGCTCAGGATCGCGCGCGCCGGGCGCGGTAATGATCGCCATATCCAGCGCCCGGTCGGAGCCGATGGGGCAGGGTTCATGGGTGCGCGGAAATTCGCGCGCGAGATGGCCGATCAGGCGTTTGGCCTTGTCCACATTGTCGTGCAGGGTCTTCAGCAATATTTCGATATTGATGTCCTCATGGGCTTCATGCCAGCAATCATAGTCGGTGACCATGGCCAGCGTCGCGTAACAAATCTCCGCCTCGCGGGCGAGTTTTGCTTCGGGCATGTTGGTCATGCCGATGACATCGCAATTCCACGAACGGTAGAGGTTCGATTCCGCGCGGGTCGAGAATTGCGGGCCTTCCATGACGAGATAGGTTCCGCCGCGCTGATAGTCGAGCTTCTCGGCCCTGGCCGCCTTCTCGATCCGATCGGCAAGGCCGGGGCTGACCGGATCGGCGAACGCCACATGGGCAACGCAGCCCGGTCCAAAAAAGCTTTTTTCGCGCGCGAAGGTGCGGTCGATAAACTGGTCCACCAGCACCAACGTGCCGGGCTTGAGTTCCTCGCGGAACGAGCCGCACGCCGAAACCGACACAAGATCGGTGACCCCGGCACGCTTCATGGCGTCGATATTGGCGCGGTAGTTGATCTGGCTCGGCCCCAGAGTGTGGCCGCGCCCGTGGCGCGGCAAAAACACCAGCGGCAATCCGTCTATTTCCCCGAAACCCAGCTCGTCAGAGGGTTCGCCCCAGGGCGTGAGGATGCGCTTCGAGTGAATGTTCTCCAATCCGGGCAGGTCGTAAACCCCGCTGCCGCCTATGATCCCCAATACCGATTTTGTCATGGCTTGTTCATTCCTGCTTGCTCCTGTCGAGTTGCCCGCGGGGACCATAGCCTTGTGTCGGGTTGCCGCCAAAGATAAAAGTCATATTGCAGCGGCAGCGCCCCGCCCCGTGCATCCAAAGTCCGCGCCCGCGCGTTGCTACGGCCAGATGACAATGATCAGCCCCGCAAACCCCTGGAGGAGCAAAGGCATGGATCATACAAAGCGGCATTTTATGCAACTGCTCGGCGCCGGCGCCATGCTGGCCATAACCGGTGCGGGCACCGCCATGACCGGTATGGGCCACGCCGTGGCGGCGACGATTACCAAACTCAAGCTGACGAATGCGCAGTGGCGCAAGCGCCTCACGCCGGCGCGCTACAATATCCTGCGCGAGGAAGGCACCGAGCGCGCCTATTCCAGCGCGTTGAACAATGAGAAGCGCGCCGGTAAATTTCATTGCGCGGGGTGCGAACTGGAGCTGTTCGATTCAAAAACCAAATATGACAGCGGCACCGGATGGCCGAGTTTCACCCAGCCCATTGCCGGCCATGTGGAGACCAAAACGGACTACAAGGCGTTCTTCCCGCGCACCGAATATCATTGCGCGCGCTGCGGCGGGCATCAGGGTCATATTTTCAAGGATGGACCGAAGCCTGCCGGTTTGCGCTATTGCAACAACGGCCTGGCGCTGGAGTTCAGGCCCGCTGCGGCCTGACCCGCCATTCAAACACACAAATCAGGAGTATCCCCCATGCCAAAATCTTCTTTTCTTGCCGCCGCCGCTGTGTTGACGGGTTTGTTCGCCAGTTGGGCGATGACCTCTGACGCCATCGCGGCCAGCAAATCCGCGATCTTCGCGGGCGGATGTTTCTGGTGTGTCGAAGCCGATTTCGATAGCGTTCCCGGGGTGCTGAGCACCACATCGGGCTACATTGGCGGCAGCGCGAAAACTGCGTCCTACAAGGCGGTTTCGGCGGGCGGCACCGGCCATTATGAAGCGGTTAAAATCGTCTATGACCCCGCCAGGGTGTCCTATGACCGCCTGGTGCATATTTTTTGGCGCTCGGTCGATCCGACCGATGCGGGAGGTCAGTTCTGTGACCGGGGTTCGAGCTATAAAACGGGTATTTTCACCATGAACGAAGCGGAACGGAAAATCGCCCGCGCCTCGAAAAACAAAGCCGCGGCGGCGCTGGGCCAGAAGATCGTGACGCGAATCGTCAATGCCGGCAAGTTCTACAAGGCGGAAGCCTATCACCAGAATTATTACACGCGCAATCCGATCCGCTACAAAGTCTATCGTTACGGCTGCGGCCGCAACAAAAGGCTCAGGGCGCTGTGGGGCGGCCAGGCGCTCGCGGGCATCACCCACTGATACGCGGTCACGCCGGCATCATTTCATCCAATACGAGCCAAAAGGCCCCTCAGGCGAGGGGCCTTTTTGACAGTCCAGCCGCTGATTTGCCGGGTACGGGCCGAACCGCTACAGTCATGCCCATGAGGGGTATGAAGAAGTTTCGCAGCGCGAAAACACTGGGACTGCTGCCGGCTCTGGCCGGCGCCGTTCTGCTGCTTGTGCAGATGGCGTCCGCCCAACCGCTGACGCGCGTCGATCTTGAACTGGTGCTTGCGGTCGATACTTCGGGAAGCGTCGATGAAACCGAATATAATTTGCAAATCGAGGGGCTTGTCTGGGCGTTTCGCGACCCGGGCGTCATCGCCGCCATCATCGGCACCAGCGCATCGGGCGGCATTGCGGCCACGGTCGTTCACTGGAGTTCGGTGAATGACCAGCAACAGATCGTTCCCTGGACGCTGCTCACCGACGCCGCTTCGGCGCAGGCCTTCGCCGCAGCGATCGCGGCCAACGCCAAACGGGTCTTCTCCGACAGCACCGGCATTGGCGGCGTACTGCGCTACGCCGAACGGCTGATCGCGCGAAACCGCTTCGAGGGCCGGCGCAAAACCATCGATGTGTCCGGCGACGGGATCAACAATTCCGGCATCCCGCCATGGCTGGTGCGCGACATGGTGACCGGCAGCGGCATAACCGTGAACGGCCTCGCTATTCTCAACGACGAGCCCCATCTGCATCTTTATTACGCGCGCAATGTCATCGGCGGGGCCGGCGCTTTCGTCGTGACCGTGAGCAGCTACTCGGACATCGTGATCGGCATGCGCAACAAGCTGCTGCGGGAAATATCGATCAATATCGCGGCCGGTCCGCCCGCCGGCATGATCGCCGCCAGACCTTAACCCTAACCCTCCTTCGGATTTTTTTCTTCGTGTCCACGGCCGCGCCATCCGCGAAAACGGCGGTCCTCGCGGTCGAGCACGCCATCATTGTTGCGGTCCATCCGCGCGACCAGATCGGCGTAAGGTTTGATGAATTCGTCAAGGCTGATCGAGGCGTCTCCGTTGCGGTCGATACGCTGGAAGCCGCGCACCATGCGCTCGCGTTTCACCTCAAGCCAGAGCGTCTCGAATTCGGCCAGCGTCAGCTTGCCGTCCTTGTCGCCATCGTGTGCGGCGAGCAGCGTCTTGCGGGCGTCGTCCAGCTCTTGCTGGGTCAGTTTGCCGTCTTTGTCGGTGTCGAAGCGTTCCATCAACCGCTGTCCGCGCTTGGCGTGACGCATGCCGGATTGATGCCCCCGGCCGTGATGACCCCAGCCGCCCGAGCCATGATTTTTGGCGATGGCCAGGCTCGAAAGCCCGGCAGCGCCAATGAGTAGAACCGCACCGGCCGCCAGTGCGATTTTTGTTGCTTTACGCATGAAAATTCTCCTTGGGTGTGGCCGCGGCCCGCAGTTCGGCCGCGTGATGCATATGCTACGCACACGCCGCGCCAAATCCGTCGCTCGCGATTGGCCGGGGGCGCAGGCGCCCTATTCCGCCGCCGCGGCCTGGGCGCGGGCGGGCATCGCCTTTGGCAGCATCAGCACCGCCATGAGAATCAGCCCCGCCACGCCCGCCAGCAGCCCGAACAGCCGGTCAAAACCCCAGTTTTCGTGCACCCAGGCGATCATCGGGATGGACGCGGCGAGCGCCGAGAAGGTCACGATATAGCGGCAGGCGAAAACGCGGGAGCGCCATTTGCTCGAGGCCAGCCGCCCGATCAGCACGTCATTGATGGGGATTTGCCCGAACACCGCGAGCATGAAGGCGACCGCGACGGCGAGCGCCGCCCAGCCGGTCAGCCCCGGCATGATCGCCAAAAAGGTGGCCTGAAGCGCGGCGACGCCGATGAATATGTTGCGGGCGGAATGGCGGTCGAGCAGATAGCCCACCACCAGTTGCGACAGCGCCGCCAGGGCGAACACCCAGAATACATACCAGCCGACAAGGGTGGCCGACAGGGCCAGAGCGCCGAGGCGCTCGTCGAAAATCTTCGGCAGCGCGAAGGTGGTCGACTGGAAGACGATGCCGCCAAGCGCGGTGGTCAGAAAAATGATCGCGAAAATGCGCATCAGCGGCACGCCCCGATAGCTTGGCCCGTCAGTCTCTTTCTCAAGAGCTTTCGCAGGGAGCGGCGTGGTGGAAATCAGCCACAGATAGGCGAGGCCGAGGCCAATGGAAATCAGCCCCGGCCACACGAAAGCCTCGCGCCAGCCGGCATTGTCGATCAGATAACCGGTGATGAGCGCGGCGCTGGCGACGCCGAGATTGCCGTAAACGCCATTGATGGCGATTGGCATGCCGGTATTTTCGCGCCCCTCGATCACCAGCGGGATGCCGACCGGGTGATAGATCGCCGCGAACACCCCCATGGCGAACAGGGCGACGCCCATCTGAAACGGCGTAGCGGCCAGCGCCGTCAATATCGAGCAGAGGCCGGCGCCGATGAAGAACACCGCCATCATGCCCCGCCGGCTCCATTTGTCCGCCAGCCAGCCCGCCGGCAGGGCGAACACGCCGAAGGCGATAAAACCCGGCATGGCGTAGGGGATCAGCTCGCCATAGCTCATGCCCCATTCGTGTGAGAGCGTCAGCGCGGCGACGCTGGCGAACACGAGCATGAACAAATGATCGAGAAAGTGGCCGATATTCAAAAAAGCGAAATGGAGCCGCGCACGGGTCATGGGGGCGGACTCTAGCGCATCATCGGTTGATATTGAACCACCTTGATGGCGCGATTGGCATAGGATCAGCGTTGCGAAGCGCCCGGCAATTCTTTCGCCAGTCCTGGCCAGTTGGCGCGCGCCGCCGCGGTGATTTTTTCGCGATCACGCCGCCACTGCTGCAGACTCGCGCCATCGTGAAACAAATAGACCCGGCGTCGATACATCGCCCAGACCACCGGGAGGCCTTGCACCGTGAACCCTTTTGCCAGCGCATGCGCGTCATATCCGGCAAAGCCCGGCGCATAGATTTCAGGATGCTTGGCGAACGCATCCCTGTTGCCGCTATTGGTAAATTTCCACACCGCACCACCCCAGCGATGCTCCACCCCCTCACGGCCCGGCGTCGGCACCTTGTTGATGTAATAGGCGACCGGGTCATAACCGCCAATGGCGAAACCGGTCGCGCTATCGCGCCATGCGCCCGGCGCGGCGCGCAGGGGGGCGGCGTGCGCCAGCACCATGACCGCAAGCAACAATGCGATACCGGCGCTCAACAAATCCCGGGGTGTGTTTGTCTGTGTCATGATGCGGGAGCAGCCTCGCGAAAAAATTGAAATCCAGCCAAGGCTCCACTATGCCCGGATTGGGTAAATAAATTCCCAGCAGCCTCCTCGGATATGTGCAAACCGGTCCTTAGCCACACTTTAGTGTTAGATTTCCGGTAATGATTCGTTGTCCTGAGGCGGCCAAGGCGAATGACGCCGCCGGACCGTTAACGGATAAGGAAAATCCATGCACAATTTCTCGCTGCTTCGTAACTTGCGTCTGGGGTTCGCGGCCGCTCTGATTGCGCTTGCCGCCAGCGCCGGGGCGGGCCTGACACAGACCGCAGGTCCGGGCGCACCGACACCGCTCGGGCCCGCCGGGACAGGCGGCGCGCAACCCTATCCCGCGCCACCGCCCGGCCAGCAGGCACAGGGAAGGGGGCAGAGCACATTTTCCTCCGATGAGATTTTGTCCACCGGCCATAATTTCTTCGGCCGGGTTTCGACCGGGTTGGCCCGGGTTATCGAATATGCCTTTTCCAAATCGGGGCGCCCCAACGGATATATCCTGGGCGAAGAGGCCGGCGGGGCGCTGATCGCCGGGCTGCGCTATGGCGAAGGGGTGCTCCACACCAAGGATGCGGGCAAGCACAAGATCTTCTGGCAAGGCCCTTCGGTGGGCTATGATTTTGGCGCGGAAGGCTCCAAGACCATGGTGCTGGTCTACAATCTGCGCTCCGTGGATGATATTTACGGCAGATTTGGCGGGGTCGCTGGTTCCGCCTATTTAATCGGCGGTGTTGGCCTGACCTACCAGAAACGCGGCCATGTCACCCTGGCGCCGATCCGCGCGGGCCTGGGCCTGCGGCTGGGCGCCAGTGTGGGTTATCTGAAATATACCCGCAAACCAACCTGGAACCCGTTTTAGCGCGCGCGCCTGATTCCCGGCACAAAACCCGCGGAATCGCCCGGGGTTTACGGTTCTGTCCGGTTACGGAAAATTTATCGAAATTCCCATGAAGCTTGTCCCGGCGCAGGCGGGGAATGGGGTCCATAACCATGCCACCGCTTCACGTCGCGAAGCGGAAGTGCAATAAGTCGCCGTCCCTGACCCTGTAGTCCTTGCCTTCCAGCCGCATTTTTCCGGCGTCGCGCGCGCCGGCCTCGCCGTTGCAGGCGATAAAATCGTCATAGGTGATGGTCTCGGCCCGGATGAACCCCTTCTCGAAGTCGGTGTGAATGACGCCTGCCGCCCTGGGCGCCCTGGTATTCTCGCGCACGGTCCAGGCGCGCGCTTCCTTTTCGCCAGTGGTGAAGAAGGTGATGAGATCGAGCAGGGCGTACCCGGCGCGGATGAGCCTGTCGAGGCCAGGTTCGGCCAGGCCAAGGGCACTGAGATATTCCGTGCGTTCATCTGCCGGGAGTTGCGCAAGCTCCGCTTCGATTTTAGCGGAAATCACGATGGTCCCGGCTGGTTTTGGGTCCGCCGCGCCAGCGTTGCGCGCGGTTTGCGCGAGCTGCTCCTCCACTGATGCTGAATACGCATTGCCGGTGGCGGCGGAATCCTCATCCACATTGCAGACATAGAGAACGCGTTTGGAGGTCAGCAGGTTGAGCGCCTGGAAGGCGCGCCGGTCTTCCTCCGCGACCCAGGCGAGGCGCGCCGGTTTGCCATCGCCCAGCATCTCAAGTGCGGTGTGCACAAGCTCCAGTTTTTTCCGGGCCTCCTTGTCAGCCCCGCGGATTTTCTTCTCCAGCGGCTCGATGCGTTTCTCCAGGCTTTCCATATCGGCGAGCATCAACTCGGTCTCGACCGTTTCCGCATCCGCCAGCGGGTCGATGCGCCCCTCCACATGGGTGACGTTAGGGTCATCGAAACATCGCAGCGTATAGGCGATGGCGTCCACTTCACGGATATACGCCAGAAACTGGTTGCCGAGTCCCTCGCCTTTCGATGCGCCTTTGACGAGGCCGGCGATGTCCACGAAGGTGAGCCGTGTTGGCACAATCGCCTGCGGTTTGGTGATTTCGGCAATTTTCTGGAGACGCGCATCGGGCACCGGCACCTCGCCCACATTGGGTTCGATGGTGCAAAACGGATAGTTGGCGGCCTCGGCGGCGGCGGTTTGCGTCAGCGCGTTGAACAAAGTTGACTTGCCCACATTGGGCAGCCCGACAATGCCGCATTTGAATCCCATTGCCCTCTCCCGCGCCGTTATCTGGTTTTCATACCGAACAGTTTGCGCAGCCGGGCGAAGGGACCGCTTGCCGGAGCCTCGTCGCGCCTGGGGGTATGTCCCCCTGCCGGGGCCGTGTCGCGTTCGGTTGTATGCCGCGCGGCGATACGCGCCAGATCGCGTTGCGAGGGTGATTTGGACCTGGGCGTGGACCTGGATTTGAGTTTGGGTCTGGCGGCCCGTTTGCGCTTGGGTGAAGCTGGTTTTGCATTGCTGCCGCCGGCGCGCGCGAGAGAAACGCGGTTCATGAAGTTGGCGGTATCGCCCTGGGCCAGAAGCGGCGCGGCATCGGCGATCCCCGCGATCAGCGGGTCAAGCCACGCCCGGTCGGATTTGGAGAAATTTTTCAGCACATGGCCGTGAACCTGTCCCTTGTGGCCGGGATGACCAACGCCGATGCGCACCCGAACATAGTCGTTGCCGATATGGCGCGTCAGGGATCTCAGCCCGTTATGACCGGCCACCCCGCCGCCGGTCTTGACGCGCACCTTGCCCGGCGCGAGATCGATCTCGTCATGCAGCACGATGACATCGCCCAGGGCGAGTTTGTAGAAGCGCACGGCCTGGCTGGCCGCGCGGCCGGATTCGTTCATATAGGTGGCGGGTTTCAGCAGCAGGCATTTTTCGCCGCCCAGCCGGCCATCGCAGATATGGCCCTGGAATTTCTTGCGCCAGGGGGCAAACCCGTGCGCGCCGGCGATCGCGTCGATCGCCGCAAAGCCGGCATTATGCCGGTTGCGCGCATGCTTCGCGCCGGGATTGCCAAGTCCTATCAACAGCTTCATGGGAGCCAGGGTCTCATATGGCGCGGAAAGAGCACTGGTATAAGGAGGGGCGGATGCTTGCCGCCCTTACTCCTTCTTGCCCTCCGGCTTGCCACCGGCTTCACCGCTCTCCCCGGTTTCGCCTTCCTCGCCTTCCACGCCCTCTTCGAGCTCTTCGCCCTCTTCGCCCTCAAGGAATTCTTCTTCTTCTTCAACCTCGTCGACGATCTCGGCCATGCGGCCGACAATCGTGGCGATGGTGAAATCGCGGTCGGCGATGGTCAGCTCGACGCCCTCGGGAAACCTGATCGCCGAGGCGTGAAGCGAGTCGCCGATCTCAAGCCCGGTCAAATCGGCGTCGAGGCGTTCGGGAATCGCATCGGCGAGACATTTCATCTCAATGGTGTGACGCACGATGTTGAGCACGCCGCCGCGCTTCAGGCCTGGCGATTCCTCTTCGTTCATAAAGTGCACCGGCACCTCGACCGTCACCCTGGCGCCTTCGCCAAGGCGCAGGAAATCCACATGAAGCGGCACATCGCTCACCGGATGGAGCTGGAATTCTCGGGGGATCACGCGGATTTGCCTGCCGTCCACATCGAGCATGAATATCGTATTCAGGAACTGGCCCGTATTGACGTGAGGCCGCAACGCCCTGTCGTCCAGCGAAATGGTCTCGGGGCCGGTATTGTCGCCATAGACAATGGCCGGAACGCGTCCTTCGCGCCGCGCCGCGCGGGCAGCGCTGGTGCCAAGGCCATCGCGCGCCGTAGCTTCGATCCGGCTGATATCGGCCATGTCTTATTCCTCCAGATTTCAGGATCGGGCGTTTGCGAAACAAACCCCGCGGTCCTCGCCCGCGCGGCATCGCTCTGGCCTGCGCGGGGGTAAATTTCTGGCGCGCTTATAGCGTTCCCGGCGCGGGCTGGCAATGGGGCGTGTAAGGGTCTGGCCAAAGCGCGCTTGTGGTGGCACATTCGCCAGGGCCGTAAACTCGCACAGCAAAAGGCCGCACGCCGCATGATCGAAATAGTAATGTTTGTCGCGCTGGGCTTTACGCTCGCGGGTCTTCTGGCGTTGTTTATCGCGCCGGCGGCATGGCGGCGCGCGGTGCGGTTGACGACCCGTAGGCTTGAAGCAACCTTGCCCATCTCCTTGAAAGACATCAACGCCGACAAGGATTTGCTGCGCGCCGAATCCGCCGTTGAAATACGCCGTCTGGAACTGGCGCTTGAACAAGCGAAAGAACGCGCCGCGCGCCACCTCATGGAACGTAACCTTTCCACCGTGGAGATTGGCAAGCTGGAATCCGGGATCGCGTCACTCAAGCGCAGCGTGATGGAAAAAACCCGCGCCGGGGAGGTGCTGGAGCAAACCGTCCGGCGGCGCATTCCTGATCTTGAAGCGCAACTGGCGCAAGCCGGTCAGCTGATCGCAGCGCGGGAACGGGAACTTGCCAGCCGCGCCGTCGCCATCGGTAATCAGAAGGACGCCATGGACCTCTCCCGAAAAATGCTCCGCCAGCAGGAGCAGGAGATCGACCGGTTGCGCGCGGCATTGGAAGACGGCGCGGGCGGGCGTGACAATTTCTGGAGCAAAGCCGTCAAGGGTGGCGAAGCCCGCGCGGCGCAGGTCAGGAAAATCGGCGTGCTGGAGGCATATTGTTCGCGTCTGCGTGAGGAGCTTGCCCTGCTGAGGGCAGGTGATGTGGCCGACGCGGCGGAGCTGCGCGCGGAAATGCTTCGGTTAGCGGATTTGATGCTGGGCGGCACAGCGCAGATCAAGCCGGAGACAGCGATTGAGAAACCCGGGAGCGGCCCGGCGCCACCCGAACCGGCAAAGGACAAAGAGGCCGGGAGCAGTGCCGCGGAAGAAGTCGCGGTGGAGAAGGAAAAATCACACCCCGCGGCGGAACCCCGCGTGAAGCACACCACAGGGCGATACAAGAGTCTTTCAGACCGGTTGGCGGGCTTCAGGAGCAGGAAAGAAAAAGAATCCGTTTGAGCAGGCGCGGCGCGCGGCCCGCGTCTCTATTCTTCAACGCTCAGGAAGGATTGCCCGGCCTCGAACAGCCTGAGCGCGGTCAATCGCCCATGGATCCACGCACCGGTGTCGATGCCGATGCGGTTCGGCCTGACGTCCGGTTCCAGAGCAGGGGTATGCCCATGCACCACGACCATGCCGAAATCATCCTGGCAATCGAGAAATCCGTCCCGGATCCACATGAGGTCCTCGGGGTCCTGGTCTGCAAGCGCCACGCCGGGGCGTATGCCGGCATGGACAAACAGATAACCGCCGAGTGAACAGCTCAGGGACAGTGTATTCAGGAATGCGAGATGGGCTGCCGGCAAAGCGGCCGCGAACGCGTCCCGGCAGGCGGCGAGAACGCCGGACGGCGCGTACGTCCGGGGGGCGTCAACGCCGTAGGAGGAGAGCGTTGCGTCCCCGCCATTCTTGTACCAGTCCGCGTATGTCCCGGGCTGTTCCAGAAATTCGAGCAGGGCCGCTTCATGATTGCCCTTCAGGCAGCAGATCTGGAACCCGCCGGGCAAACCGGCGCACAGCCGGGCGATCACGCCGGCGCTGTCCGGCCCCCGGTCCACATAGTCGCCAATGAACACAATCATGCGTCTTTGCGCACCGGCTGAGCCTGCGGCGTCATCGGCGATCCGGGCGAGGAGAGCGTCTAGCAGGTGCGATTGTCCATGAATATCGCCGACGGCATAGACCAGCATCCCCTTGGGAGGTTGAGACGTGCCGTCCAGTCGTGTGTGGCCCGGGCTCATGCTTGCCTTGTCCGTGCTCCGCATTACGCCTTGGAAAACCTCATTTTAATAATGAATAAAACAGCTCATCCCCGTTAATAGTCCCGCAATTGCTGTTGGATAGAATGGTGCGGTATCACAGGGAAAGCGACCCCATGCCGGAACAACATAATCAGGATCTTGCCGCGCTGGTTGACGAAACCATTTGCACCTTGTCTGAAAAGGGCATTGCGGCAATCGATCTCGCGCCGCTGTTCAAACTGCGTGAAGCGGTCATGGCGCAAGACAACCCTGAAAGCGCCGGCGCCAGTGCGCCGGCGCCCGCTAAACACTATGACAGCAAAGAGCGCCGCAGCACAGAGGAGGTCAGCGACGCGCTGATGGCGCGGGTCAGCGCAATCATCGATGTGCTGGTGCAGGGCGGGCAAACCCCGGAGCAGGCTGCGCAAGTCATCACCCGCCAGTTGCTGGCCGTCGGCGATAAATTGCCGTCATCGGGTGGCGATGCCCGCGCCTGGAAAAACGTTCTTTACTGGCGTAATAATCTGATCCACCATAAACGCGAAGGGGCGGCCTGGGATGTCTATTGCGCGTTCAAGGAGGAACTGGCCAATATCCCGCCAGCCGACCGGCTGCGCATCGCCTTCGGCGAACAGCTCTGGGACAAGCGGCGGCAGGAAAATTCCGCGCGGGAAAGCGCGTGAGGATGGTACCCCGTAGGGGAATCGAACCCCTGTTTCCGGCGTGAGAGGCCGGCGTCCTGGACCGCTAGACGAACGGGGCTGATGGTGGTCAGCCGTAAATCTCTATAGCTTGGCGTATCCGTGCCGATCAAGCCTATTCGCGCCGCAGAGGGATACGCCGCACCAGCTTGCCGGTGGCCAGATCGATGATCCTGATTTCGCCCCCCCCCGGCCCCGTCAGATGAATCGCCAGCCGGTTCTCATCAAGCGCCATATGTGAAATCGTCATGCCCTTGGGCACGATCGCGCCCTGAAGCGGCGCACCTGGAGTTAGCGCCTGGGCCGCGCCTTGCGCCGGGCCTGCGCTTTCGTCAATGTTCGAGGCCTGATAGACAATGACCGAAATGACAAGGATGAAACCGCCGACAAGCAAAATTCCCATGGCGATCACGATCGCTTTGAGGATCCGCACCTGACGCCCGGTAAAAACCGTGCCGGGCACGACATCGGACTGGCTTTCACTTTCCGCCATATGACAAGCTTTCATAACCCATGAGTGACGCAGACACCGCAGATAAAGCCAGGCGCTTCACCATTGAAGCAGGCCCTGGCGACGCGGGCGTGCGGCTCGATCTGTTTCTCGCCGGACAGATGCCGGAGTTGAGCCGCACGCGCCTCAAGGCGCTGATAAAGGCGGGCTTTGCCGCCCGCGACGGGGGCACGATAGTGGAGCCCAATAGCCGGGTCAAACCCGGCGAGGTTTTCGAGATTTGCGTACCCCCGGCCGAACCGGCGATTCCCAGGGGCGAGCCTATCGCGCTTGATGTGGTCTATGAGGATGACTGGCTGATCGTCATCGACAAGCCGGCCGGTCTGGTGGTGCACCCGGCCGCCGGCAACTGGTCCGGCACCCTGGTCAATGCGCTGATACACCATTGCGGGAACAGCCTGTCCGGGGTCGGCGGCGTCAAACGCCCCGGCATCGTGCACCGGATCGACAAGGGGACCAGCGGGCTGATGGTCGCCGCCAAGACCGACGCCGCGCACCGCGCCCTGGCCGCGCAGTTCGCCGATCACGGACGCACCGGCGCGCTGGAGCGCGGCTATGAGGCGCTCGTATGGGGCGCGCCGCACCCGCCCAAAGGGACCATTGACACGTTGCTGGGGCGCAAGCCGCAACAGCGCCAGAAGATGGCCGTGCTGGCGAAAGGCGGCAAGCGTGCCATCACCCATTATGCGGTAATTGAGGGCTTCCGGCATAACGATGAAACGATCGCGGCGCGGGTGTCATGCCGGCTCGAGACCGGGCGCACGCACCAGATTCGGGTGCATATGGCGCACATAGGTCATCCGCTGATTGGCGATCCGTTATACGCAACCGGTTTCAAAACCAAGGCGCGGCTGTTGCCTGAAGCGGCGCGCGAAATGTTCGAAAAGCTGCCCCGCCAGGCGCTCCACGCCACCCTGCTCGGTTTCGCGCACCCCAGGGACAAGAGGCTAATGCGCTTTGAAAGCGTGCTGCCCAAAGACATCTCCCGGCTCATCAAATGTTTGTCAGAAAACTGAAATAACGCGCCCATAGGGTGTTTTTTTCATTCCTGACACACTATATTGCCCAGGTGCCGGGGGGCGTGGCGCGTACGGCCTGCGATTTTTGCCCTGGAGACTTCATTTAACATGGCGACGAGAACATTACCCACGCTTTCGGGCCGCGGCGGACTGTCCCGCTACCTCGACGATATCCGCCGTTTTCCGATGCTGGAGCGCGACGAGGAATATATGCTTGCCAAACGCTGGCGCGAGCATGACGACCGCGACGCCGCGCATAAGCTCGTCACCTCGCATCTGCGCCTGGTGGGGCGCATCGCCATGGGCTATCGCGGCTATGGCCTGCCCATCGGCGAGGTTATCTCGGAGGGCAATGTCGGCCTGATGCAGGCGGTCAAGCGGTTCGAGCCGGACAAGGGTTTTCGCCTCGCCACCTATGCCATGTGGTGGATCAGGGCCTCGATCCAGGAATATATTTTGCGCTCCTGGAGCCTGGTGAAAATGGGCACCACGGCGAGCCAGAAGAAACTGTTCTTCAACCTGCGCAAAATAAAGGGCCAGCTCATGGCGTTCGAAGAGGGCGACTTGCACCCGGACAATGTGAAGAAAATCTCCACCCGGCTGGGCGTTTCCGAAGACGACGTGGTGTCCATGAACCGGCGTCTGGCCGGCGACTCATCGCTCAACGCGCCGGTGCGCGCCGATAGCGAGGGCGGCGAGTGGCAGGACTGGCTGGTGGACGACACCCCCGACCAGGAAACCACGCTTGGCGAGCGCGAAGAGCTGCAGCGCCGCCGCACCTTCCTCACATCGGCGATGGAGGACCTGAACGAACGGGAAAAACGCATTTTCACCGCACGGCGGCTGAGCGACGATCCGATCACGCTGGAAGCCCTGTCGCAGGAATTCGGGGTCAGCCGCGAACGGATACGCCAGATCGAGGTGCGCGCCTTCGAAAAGGTGCAAAAGGCGGTGCAAAAAGCAGCCCGTCACGCCGACGCGCAAACCGCGCAAGCCGAGGTGCAACCGGCTTAGGGTCCGAGACCCTTAGGGTTTGAGACCCTGGCCTGATATCTCAAGGAGGTTCAAATGAGTACTCGCACACCCCTCTTCCCACGCCAGCGCGTGCCCGCGCTCAGCGTACCGACAGTTGGCGGCGACATGTGGACATTGGCCGAACAGTCTCCGGAAAGTTTTACCCTGATCGTTTTCTACCGCGGGCTTCACTGCCCGATCTGCTCGCGCTATCTGGGCGATCTCGACCGCAAACTCGGCCAGTTCGCCGACCAGGGCGTCAACGCGATCGCCATCTCAAGCGACACTCAGGAACGCGCCGGCAAAACCCAGCGGGAATGGAAACTCGGCGCGCTTACGCTGGGTTATGGCCTGTCGCTCGATAGCGCGCGCGCGTGGGGGCTGTTCATTTCGACCAGCAAGGGAAAGACCTCTGCTGGCATCGAGGAGCCGGCGCTGTTCAGCGAGCCCGGCCTGTTTCTGGTGCGGCCCGACAACACGCTTTACTGCAGCAGCGTCCAGACCAGCGGACGTTTAAACGATTCATCCGATTGCACTCCAGAATTCTCCAATTTGCCCAATCCCGGAACCGATCCAGGTTGGGAGTGCCCACAATTATACCATCGCGCCCCCCGTTCTGCCGAAAGCAATAGGCTTCTTGATGACTGTTTGACCGGACTTCACCGCCGAACGTGCGTCT